>JASJBF010000031.1 GCA_030066685.1 Kiloniellales bacterium
CGCTGCACGCCCCGGAGGTCGAGTGCATCGGCAAGGGAAAGGCGCACCGACCCTACGAGTTCGGCGTCAAGGTCTCGATCGCCACCACCAACGCCCGCGCGCCGGGCGGTCAGTTCGTGGTCCATGCCAAGGCCCTGCCCGGCAACCCCTATGACGGCCACACCCTGGCGGAGGTCCTCAAGGAGACCCAGGCGCTGACCGGCGGCGAGATCAAACGGGTCTATGTCGACAAGGGCTATCGCGGCCACGACGCGCCCAACCCCTTCCGGGTCTACCGCTCAGGCCAGAAGCGTGGTGTCCATGGTGTGATCCGCAAGGAACTCCGGCGTCGAGCCGCCATCGAGGCCGTCATCGGCCACCTCAAGACCGACGGCCATCTCGGGCGCAACTACCTAAAGGGCCGCCATGGCGACCAGGCCAACGCCGTCCTCACCGCCGTCGGCCACAACCTCCGCCTCGTCCTCAGATGGCTGAGCGCTCTCTTGACCCAAATCCTCGCCGCCATCCTGGCCGCCTTCATGCCCGTCCCGGCGCTCAAGACGGCTTCCTAACGGTCAACTCCATAGCATGCGTGCCGAAGGTCATTTGGCTCGAGGATTCGAAGATTGCCCCTGGACAAAGGTCAGTGCGCCGCAGAGCAGCATTCTGGGGCGCCCCATTATCTGCTTTGGTGGTCGTGCCTGGCCCCAAATTTCGGCACCCGAATTGGTACCGAAAAGAGGGGAAGGGGCGTAAAAAAAGGTTACGGCGCTATTGCGGCCAGGCTCAAAAGCGCAGATTCCCCAATGCGCGATGACGGACAGTGGTCTTCGGTGAAGGCTCTATTCGGTTTAGCAAACCGGCCCGCAATGCTGCGGAAGGCCATTGCCGGCACCTTTAGAAACAGGCCGATGTCGGACGCCCGCACAGCCTCGAGGGAATTGGTTCCGCGATGAGCATGGCCTATTAGGGCAAGAAGCTTAACGGGGACACGGTGGTCCGCGATCGCGGCGTTAGACTTCTTGCGATCGCCTTGGAGGACATCATGAAGCTTGCAGCAGGCTCAAGCCTTCGTTTCGGTGGGACCATGGTGGGACCACAGCAGGATCTCAAGAGAAAAGGGCTTGGGAGTTTATCTCCCAAGCCCTTGTTAAAATTGGCTCCCCGGGCCGGACTCGAACCAGCGACCCAGTGGTTAACAGCCACTTGCTCTACCAACTGAGCTACCGGGGATCAGGGACCGCCAGCTGTCCCGCCGATGACGTTCGGCGGCGGTCTCAAGACCGCGGGGTTATAGCAAAGTCGCGCCGGCCCTGCAATTCGTTCCGGCGCCGCGATCACCCCGGATCCGGGTCCGGCAAGAAGAAAGGCGCGCCGTCGTCGCGCGCGCCTGGGATTTCTGCTTCGAAGGCCGGTCTCCTTGCCGCCGAGCCGCTCCCGGACCCTCGTCGTCCCGCGGCCCGGCTGGCCGCTGCGGCCCTATTCAGCCGGTCTTGCGGTTCTGCCAGAGGTCCTGGGGGACCATGGAAACGTTGGCCGGCAGGGCACCCTTCGCCTGGCCCCGCTCCAGCACGGACAAGGGGATCGCGTTCAGGACACCCCAGGGAGTCAGGATATCGAGCTTGGGATCCTTCTCGTAGGTGCGGCCAATCACCTTGCCCTTGATGTTGATGTTGACCGTCAGCTCCTCGCCGATCTTCATCTTTCTCTCCACTACTTGCGCGTCCTTCGCCCCCGGCTTTCGGCAGGTCCACCGAGGGAGGCCAGTCCGGTGTGCCGCCCGACCCGCCGGGCATTCAGCCACCGTGTTGAGGCACGCTTCCGTCGCTTTCCTGGCGGGAACCAACGATCCGAGTACTTCCCCTCTCGACCGCGCCCGGTTTCCGCTTCTGGCGTCTGCTACCTGCTACGCTCCCCAACCCTTAACGTAAGATTAAAGGGTTCACGCGGGATTTCAAAGATTATTTATGCTTCGTTAATATCCGTGAGTAATTCCACCCAGGGATTTCCGCACGAACATGGTTAACACTTCATGAATCGCAGCAAGGACTGTGACGTCACGCGCAGGATTCCGCGGATTCTTGAGCATACGGCAAAGGGCGTATATGGCTTTTCGGGGCAGCCGCGGGCAGCGGGCCGCGACGGCGCCTCTTTCCCGCCGCGGTTAGGCGAGGCTCGCGACGCCGTCGGCGACTCCGCAAAACCGGCAACCTTGGGGGCCTGGAAGAGGCACAGGGCGGGGCTGCGGTGGCGGGGCCACCAGGGCGAGGGCCAGGCTTTGCGGCGGTGGAGGCCCGGGCCGGAATCGAACCGACGTACGAGGCTTTGCAGGCCTCTGCATAACCACTCTGCCACCGGGCCAAGGAAAGCGCAGGGCCGGAGGTATAGAACCCGCCCGGTATCGGGTCAAGGCGGCCCGGACCGCGCTGCGCGCCGGGCGGGCGGCGGGCTTCGCGGAGCGGCGATTGTCATCCTCAACGGGGCTCTCTATAAAGCGCTGGATCCCGAGCGAGCCCGGGCCCGAGAGAGCCCGCTGGGGCGTTCCGGGACAAGAACAGGCAACCACGGCAAAGCAGGGTGGGCAGCCAAGATGTTCGACTTCGCGACAGCCCGCAGCAACATGGTCGACAGCCAGCTCCGGACCAACAAGGTCACGGACGCCCGCGTCCTGGAGGCCTTTGCAGCCGTCCCGCGCGAGCGGTTCCTGCCCGAGGCGCGGGCCCGCGTGGCCTACGTCGACGAGGACTTGGAGGTGGCGCCGGGGCGTTATCTGATGGAGCCCCTGGTGCTCGCCCGGCTGCTCCAGGCGGCCCAGATCGAGGCCAGCGACGTGGTCCTGGACGTCGGCTGCACGACCGGCTACTCCAGCGCCGTCCTGGCCAGGCTCGCCGGGACCGTGGTGGCTCTGGAAAGCGATGCCGCGCTGCGCGATCAAGCCAACCAGACCCTCCAGGACCTGGGCATCGACAATGCGGTCGTGGTCGCGGGCGAGCTGACCGAGGGCTACCGCAAGCAGGCGCCCTACAACGTCATCCTGCTCGGCGGCGCCGTCACCGAGGTGCCGGAGGCGGTCCTCTCCCAGGTCGCGGAAGGCGGCCGCCTGGTCACCGTCATGGCGCCGCAGGCGCATACTGGCCAGGCGGTCCTGATCCGCAGGAGCGGCGGCCAGTCCTCGCGCCGGGTGCTCTTCGACGCGGCGGTCCGGCTGCTTCCCGGGTTCGCCAGGGCGCCGGGGTTCGTCTTCTGAAGGCTTCGGCGCCGGGCGCAGCCGGGCATTTATCGATAACTTAACCCTAACGATTTCCGGTATATAGTATCGTCGCTTCCGCTCACGACTGCCTCGGGGGGCACGGACTCTCATGACTTGGTTCTCAACGGACGAGACGCTGAACGGCTGCGCGCGCGCGACGATCACCCTGTTGGGGGTCGCTCTTGCCCTGGCAGCCTGGTCCGGCCCGGCGCGGGCGCTGACCTTGGAGGAGGCGCTTTCGGCCGCCTACGAAGAGAACCCGACCTTGCGCGCGGCGCGCGCCCAGCTTCGCTCGGTCAACGAGCAGGTCCCGCAGGAGCTCTCGAACTGGCGGCCGACGGTCACCGTCAACACGACCGTGGGGCAGGAGTACGTGGACAGCGACAACAGCGAAGAACAGAATAGCACGACTCCCTTCGATGCCGAGGTGGTGGTCCAGCAGCCGCTCTATCGCGGCGGGCGGACCGTGGCCGGAACGCGGCGGGCCGAAAATGACATCCGTGCCGAGCGGCAGCGCCTCAGGTCGACTGAACAGGACGTGCTATTCGATGCGGTCGCCTCCTACATGGACGTCTGGCGGGACGAAGCGGTGCTGCGCCTGACCATCAACAACGAGCAGGTGCTGACCCGGCAGCTCGAGGCCTCGCGCGACCGCTTTTCGGTCGGCGAGATCACCCGCACCGACGTGGCGCAGTCCGAGGCGCGCCTCGCCCAGGCCACCGCCGACCGGATCCAGGCGGAAGGCAACCTGGCGGCCACCCGGGCCGTCTTTCGCGAGGTCATCGGCCTGGAGCCGGTCTCGCTCGCGCGGCCGCCGACCCTGGAGGACATTCCCAGCAACCTGAACGACATCGTCGGCCAGGCGCGGGTCGAAAACCCGGACGTTCAGGCTGCCGAGTTCGCGGAACGCTCGGCGCGCGACGAGGTCCGGGTGAGGATCGGTGAGCTCCTGCCCTCCGTCGCCCTGGAAGGCTCGCTGAGCCGGAGCGAGGACCTCGACGGCTCGGACTTCGAGCGCGACCAGGCCCAGATCCTGGCCCAGGTTACCGTGCCGCTCTACCAATCGGGCTTCGTCTACAGCCGGGTCCGCGAGGCCAAGCAGGTCGTCGGCCAGCGCCGCCTCGAGATCGACGAGGCCCGCCGGCGCGCCGAGCAGGAGGCCGTCAGCGCCTGGGAGCGCCTGACCACCGCCCGGGCCCAGATCGAGTCCTTCACCTCCCAGGTGCGGTCCAACGAAATCGCCCTCGAAGGCGTGCGCCAAGAGAACGCCGTGGGCGCCCGAACCATCCTCGACATCCTGGATGCCGAGCAGGAACTGCTCGATTCGCAGGTCGAACTGGTGCGCTCCGAAAGGGACGAAGTGGTGGCGAGCTACGACGTTCTCAGCGCCGTCGGGCGCCTGACCGCCACCGAAATTGCGCTGCCCGTTGAAATCTACGACGCAGAGTCCGATTATGGGACGGTTAAGGACCGGTGGTTCGGGACGACAGCGCCTGGCTCAGGATACTGAAGGATAGCGCTGCCCGGCCTGCTGCGACGACGAGGAAGGGACGGGCCCGCCGTTCAAGGGACCGGCCTTTCGGGCGTTTGGGCAGAGGAACATGACCGACGCGAATCCAGAGAACGAACCCTCGATGGAGGAGATACTCGCCTCCATCCGGCGGATCATCTCCGACGGAGAAGAGGGCGAAGGCGAGGGGGAGGGGCAGGCCGAGGCCGTCGAGGCAACGGCGGCCGAGGCCCCGAGCGACGTCTTCTCGGCCCTGCCCAAGGGCGAGCCGGAGCCGGAGGCCGAGGAGGACATTCTCGATCTCACCCAGATGGTCACGGAGCAAGGCGAGGTCGTCGACCTCAACGAGGCGAAGTCGGCCCGCGGCCTCAGCCCTGCGGTCACCGAGCCGGCGGCGGCGAGCGATGACGACGTCGAGCTGACGATGGAAGGCCTGGCGCGGGCCCTGGACGACGTGATCGGCGAGGCGCCGGCGGAGGATCAAAGCGACGACGCCGCTACACTGGCCCCGGCGGCCGAGCCGGCCCAACCGGAAGAAGATGTCGTCCTGGCCGCCGCGGAGGAGGCCGTCGAGGTCGAGGAGGCGCTCGAGGAGCCGCTCTCGCCCTTGGATGCCCTGGCCGAGATCCAGGCGCTGGCCGAACAGCAGGCCGAGATGGAGGCCGCGCAGGCGCAAGCGCCGGAGGCCAGCGAGATGCCGGAGCCCTTCGAGGCTCCGGCGCCCGAACCTCTGGCCGTCGAGCCCCAGGCTCTCGAGCCCCAGGCCATCGAATCCCAGGCCATCGAACCCCAGGCCATCGAACCCCAGGCCATCGAGCCCCAGGCCATCGAGCCCCAGGCCATCGAGCCCCAGGCGATCGAGCCCACGGCTGCCGAAGAGGCGCCGCCGCTGGCCGCGTCTCCGGCGCCCGAAGCGCCGCTCGAACTCGTCGACCAGCTCGGCGCAGCGTCGGCCCCGGACGAGGACGACGATGCCTTGACGGAGATCGACCAGATCCTGGCTCGGGCCCGCGAGGCGGCGCAGGCGCAGGCCGCCAAGATCCTGGAAGACGAGCCCGAGGCGCCGCCGCTCAGCCCCGAGGACCAGACGGCGGCCCTGCTGGCCGGACTGGAGCAGCAAGAGCAGATCACGCCGGGGCAGGGAATCCCCGACGACATCAGGACCGCCGTCGAAGAGAGTCTCGGCGGTGGCGGCGAGGAGGCCGATCCCAGAGGGGCCGGGCGGGATCCCTTCCAGGCGGTGATGCAGGCAGAAGCGAACATGGCCGGAGCGCAAGCGCAGGCGGACTCCGGAGGAGAGGAGCAGAACTTGGCCGACAGGAAAGAAAGCAGCCATCCGGACTACCGGTCTCGCGGCGACGAGTCCGACTCCGGCCTGATCTCGTCGAACACGGCCGCCGGCGCCATTGCGGCGCTGGGCGATCTCTCGCGCGCGGCGAGATCGAGCACCGGCGGCCAGGGCGGCGCGGCGACCGCGCTGGGCATGAACCGCACCCTGGAGGAGCTGGTCCTCGACGCCATGACCCCGCACCTCAAGGCCTGGCTCGATGCCAACCTGGAGCCCCTGGTCGAGCGGATCGTACGCGAGGAGATCCAGCGGCTGCGGCGGCGGTCCGAGGACTACTAGGGCCGCGGGGCGCCGGCACCCGAAGCGAGAGCCTCTGGATCCGGTTCCGGGACAGGCACCCCCGCGGTGCCTGCCCGTTTCGATGTGACCCGCATCAGAACTCAAGCGAATTCTCGGAAGGACGGTTCAGCGATGCTGGACAAGACCTATCGGCCGAAAGAGGTCGAAGCCAAGCGCTACAAGCAGTGGGAAGAGCAGGGCGCCTTCGCCGCCCGCCCCGACTCCAACGAGGCGCCCTATGCGATCATCATGCCGCCGCCGAACGTCACGGGCAGCCTGCACATCGGCCACGCGCTCACATTCACGATCCAGGACATCCTGATCCGCTACCACCGCATGGCCGGCCGCGACGCGCTCTGGCAGCCGGGCATGGACCATGCCGGGATCGCGACTCAGATGATGGTCGAGCGCCAGCTCGATGAGGAGGGCCTGCACCGGCGCGACCTCGGTCGGGAGAAGTTCCTCGAGCGGGTCTGGGCCTGGAAGGAGGACTCCGGCGGCACCATCCTGAAGCAGTTGCGCCACCTCGGCGCTTCGGCGGACTGGCCGCGGACCTGCTTCACCATGGACGACGGCCCCTCCGCGGCGGTGCGCAAGGTCTTCGTCGAGCTCTACAAGCAGGGCCTGATCTACCGCGACAAGCGGCTGGTGAACTGGGACCCCAAGCTGCACACCGCGATCTCGGACCTGGAGGTGGAGCAGGTCGAGACCCAGGGCAAGCTCTGGCACTTCAAGTACCCGATCGAAGGCGAGGCGGGCCGCTTCATCGTCGTGGCCACGACCCGGCCCGAGACCATGCTGGGCGACACCGGGGTCGCGGTGCATCCGGAGGACGACCGCTACAAGGACCTGGTTGGCAAGCACGCGATCCTGCCGCTGGTCGGCCGTCGCTTGCCCATCGTGGCCGACGACTACGCCGATCCCGAGCAGGGCTCGGGCGCGGTCAAGATGACCCCGGCCCACGACTTCAACGACTTCGAGGTCGGCCGCCGCCAGAACCTGGATCTGGTCAACATCTTCGACCGGGACGCGGTCCTCAACGACAACGTGCCGGAGACCTATCGTGGCCTCGACCGCTATGCGGCCCGCGAGCGGGTCGTCGCCGATCTGGAGGCCGGGGGCCTGCTGGAGAAGGTCGACGAGCACCTGCACACGGTGCCCCACGGCGACCGCTCGAAGGTCGCGGTCGAGCCCTGGCTGACCGACCAGTGGTTCGCCGATGCTGCGACCCTGGCCAAGCCCGCCATCGAGGCGGTCGAGGACGGCCGCACCGCGTTCGTGCCCAAGCAGTGGGAGAACACCTACTTCGAGTGGATGCGCAACATCCAGCCCTGGTGCATCTCGCGCCAGCTCTGGTGGGGCCATCGGATCCCGGCCTGGTACGGCCCGGGCGGCGAGATCTTCGTCGAGGAGAGCGAGGCGGCCGCCCTGGCCGCCGCCGAGGCCCACTACGGCACGCCAACCGAGCTGCGCCGGGACGAGGACGTGCTGGACACCTGGTTCTCCTCGGCGCTCTGGCCCTTCTCGACCCTAGGCTGGCCCGAGGAGACTCCGGAGCTGAAGCGCTACTATCCGGGCGACGTGCTGGTGACCGGCTTCGACATCATCTTCTTCTGGGTCGCCCGTATGATGATGATGGGCCTGCACTTCCGGGGCGAGGTGCCCTTTCGGACCGTCTACATCCACGGCCTGATCCGCGACAAGTTCGGCCGCAAGATGTCGAAGACCACCGGCAACGTGGTCGATCCCCTGGAGACCATCGAGAAATACGGCTGCGATGCGCTGCGTTTCGGGCTGGCGGCCCTGCTGTCGCCGGGCCGGGACATCAAGCTCGACACCGATCGCATCGAAGGCTTCCGCAACTTCGCCACCAAGCTCTGGAACGCCTCGCGCTACTGCCTGATGAACGGCGCCGCGCTCGACCCCGGCTTCGATCCCTCGGGGTGCAGCGGCAAGATCAACCGCTGGATCGTCGGCCGGGCGACGGTGACCATGCAGAAGCTGACCGCCGCAGTCGACAGCTACCGCTTCGACGAGGCGGCGGACCTGCTCTACCACTTCACCTGGCACGAGTTCTGCGACTGGTACATCGAGTTCTCCAAGCCGGTCCTGACCGGCGACGACGAGGCCGCGGCCGCCGAGACCCGGGCGGCCATGGCCTGGACCCTTGCGCAGATCCTGCACCTGCTACACCCCTTCATGCCCTTCATCACCGAGGAGCTCTGGGAGCAGCTCGGCGGCGCCGAGGCCGGCGACCTGATCTCCCGCCGGCTGCCGGAGCCGGACCCGCGCCTGGTCGATTCCGCCCTGAACAACGAGCTGGACTGGGTGATCGCCCTGATCCGCGACGTCCGTTCCCTGCGCTCCGAGACCAACGTCCCGGGCGGTGCCAAGATCGATCTGCTTCTGCGGCCGGAGGGCGAGGGCATCGCCGAGCGTCTGGCGGAGTATCGCGGCTTCGTGCAGCGCCTGGCGCGCCTGAGCGACATCAAGCCTCTGGACGGCGAGGCACCGCAGGGCTCGGTGCCGCTTCTGGTGGACGGCGCGACAGCGGTCCTGCCCTTGGCCGAGGTCATCGACGTCGGCAAGGAGGCGGCGAGCCTCAAGAAGGAGATCGCCGGCCTCGACCAGGACTTCGCCAAACTCGACAAGAAGCTGTCGAACGAGCAGTTCCTGGCCAAGGCGCCGCTCGAGGTGGTCGAGGAGAACAAGCAGCGCCGCGAGGCCCTGGTCGAGAAGCGGGCCAAGCTCACCGCGGCCCTGGAGCGCCTGACCGGGGGACCGGCCTGAATCCTCGGGGCGGCGGCGGCTCAGTCCTGAATAGCGGCGGCGTCCTCGGCGACAATCGCGAAGCGGTCGGCGAGGCCGGCGAGCGCGGCCTCGTGCACGGTCTCGGCGGCCAGGGCGGCCTCGGCGCTGCCGACCTTGGGCAGGGGCCGGGTGCCGGTGGCCGAGGCGACGACGGTGCAGGCATAGCCGAGGTCGAAGGCCGCGCGCACCGACGAGCTGATGCACATGTGGGTCATGAAGCCGACGAAGATCAGCTCGTCGCGGCCCAGGCGGCGGATCTGCCCCTGCAACCCGGTCCCGGCAAAGGCGTTGGGCAGGTGCTTCTCGACGATGGTCTCGCCGGCCAGCGGTGCGGCGGCGGCCAGGAACTCCGAGCCTTCGCCCTGGGGATCGAAGAGGCCGCCGGGTTGGCCCAGGTGCCGGACGTGGATCACAGGCGTCCCGCAGCTCCGGGCGCGCGCCAGCAGCGCGGCGATCTCCGCGGTCTTCGGCGGCAGCTCCGGCAGCGCGAGGCCGCCGCCGTCGTACTCCTTCTGGGCATCGATGACGACCACCGTGGCACGAGACAGCGCGGCTGGTTGTCGTAGGGCGCCGGCCATCTCGAGCAAAGTCATGACTCGCGTCATCTGCCGTACTCCTCAGACCTGGCCAAGTCGACGCTGAAGAGGATCAGGCGGGCACGGATGCCGGTAAAGGGTTGAACCCGCCTGAAGAACCTGCGAATTTGCAGTCATGCTGGATTGGGATGATTTGCGGCCGATTCTCGCCGTGGCGCGGGGCGGCACCCTGGCGGCGGCGGCCAAGGGCTTGAGGATCGACGCGACCACGGTCGGCCGACGGATCCAGGCCGCGGAGACCGCCCTGGGGGTGCGGCTCTTCGACCGGATCGACGGCCGCTACACGGCGACCGCGGCGGGCGAGCTGGCGATCCGCCACGGCGAGGCCATCGAGCGCGAGATCCTGGCCCTGGAGGGGCAGGTGGCGGGCCAGGACCAGTCGCTCGAGGGCAGCGTCCGGGTCACCTCGGTGGTCATGCTGGTCAACCACCTGCTAGGGCCCTGCCTGCCGGCGCTGCTCCGCGAACATCCCAAGCTGCGGCTCGAGCTGACCGGCTCCAACGTCAACCTTAGCCTGACTCGGCGCGAGGCCGACCTGGCCCTGCGCCTGGGCCGGCCCAGCGACGGCAGCGACCGCCTGCGCAAGGTCGGAGTCCTCGACTACGGGGTCTACGCGGCCCGTGCCCTGGGTGAAGCGGCCCACGACCTGCCCTGGCTGAGCTACGACGAGGAGCTGAGCCACGTGCCCGAGGCGGTCTGGCTGCGCAAGCAGCTCGCGCCGGGGGAGGCGCCGGTGGTCTGCGTCAACCAGGCCGACGCCCTGCGCTATCTCGCGGCGGCCGGTCTGGGCCGGGCCGTCCTGCCCCGGCTCCTGGGCGAGGGCCAGGAGGCGCTGAGGTGCCTTTCGGGGCCGGAACCGGTGGTCAGCCGCGACGTCTGGATGGTGGTCCACCCGGAGCTGCGCAAGACCGCGCGGGTCTCGGCGGTGGTCGACTGGATCCTCGGCCCCTGCGTCGACCGCCTGCGGGCGGTCTGACCGCGAGAGGTCTCAGCGGAACTCCAGGCCCTTGGTCTCGTCGAGGGTGGCGCGCCAGAACAGGGTGCTCTCCAAGGTGGTGCCGTTGAAGTCGGCCCCGCTCAGGTCGGCGGCGATGAAGCTGGCGCCGGAGAGGTCCGCCTCGCGCAGGTCGGCGCCCTTGAGGTCGGCCTTGTAGAAGCTGGCACCCTGCATACGGGCGCCGCGGAAATCCGCGGCCCCGAACTGGGCCTTGTAGCCCTGCGCGCCTTCGAGGTCGGCGCCGGCGAAGTTCGGCGGGGCCACGCCGGCCTCGGCCTTGTAGAAGCTGGCGCCGTGCAGCTTGGCGCCGGTCAGGCGGGCGCCGTCTAGGTAGGCCTTGCGCAGGATCGCCTCCGAGAGATCGGCCCGCTCCAGCTTGGCCGATCTGAGGTTGGCGCGGGTCAGGTTGGCGCCCTGAAGCTGCGCCGAGGAGAGATCGGCGCCCTGGAGGTCCCGGCCGCTCAAGTTCATGCCCTTGAGGTCCGCCCGCGTCAGGTCGCAGCGCGGGCAGCCGCCGCCGGCCTTCAGCTTGGCGAGTTCGGTCGCCTCGAAGGCGGCGGCCCCGGTCATGGGAAGCGAAATCAGCGCGATCGCGCAAAGAATGGTCCTGAACACAAGCGGATCCCCCTGTCTACCTGATTGAGCGTCTCTACCTGATCCGGACAGTCGTCACATAGGCGCGCGGACTCTAGACCGAAAGCCGCGCCGAGACGAGGCCCAGAGCACGATGACATGAGGTCGAAGCGACCTCTTGTACGAGTCGATCTCTAAACTGTTGAAATTGATCGAAATTCAGACATGAAGCCGGATTGGCTTCACGTCATCCCGCTCCAGGATGGCCCGCCGGGCCGAAAATCAGGTGTCGTCGCGCTCCAGGGGCAGGGTCAGGCAGGTTGGGCCGCCGTCGCCCTTCTGGGTGATCTCCCGGCCTTCGTAGACCAGGACCTCGCAGCCCGCGGCCTCCAGGCGCCGGCGGGTCTGCGGATTGCCGTCCACCGCAAGGCAGAGCCGCGGGCCCAGGGCCAGGACGTTGCAGCCCTTGGTCTCGAACTCCTCCTCGGCCGCCTCGACCAGCTCGATCCCCCGGTCCAGCAGCTTGCGCCGGAAGGAGATCGGCATGAGCGGCGAGAAGACCAGGGCCAGGTCCTTGTCCAGGGGGCTCAGGATCGACATCAGGTGGAAGACGTCGTCCGGGCCCTTGTAGTGTGGCAGGTCGACCAGGATCATGTGCTCGGTGCCGTCGCCGAGATGGCCCTTGAGCTGCCAGACCCCCTCGGTGTCGCTGCGGTAGGTCAGGCCGACCACGCAGGTCTGGTCGTCCAGCCAGACGAAATCGCCGCCCTCCAGCAGGCCGGGAGTCTCGACCTGGCCGGCGATCGTGAAGCCGGCGGCCCTGAGGCCGTCGCCCACCGCCTTTGGCTCGCTTCGGCGCGCCGCCTTGCCCATCCGGCAGAGCATCACGCCCTGCTTGGTGGCGATGGCGGAGTCCCGGGCGTAGAGGGAATCCAGGGTCAGGTCATCGGTGCCGGGCAGGAAGACCGGCTCGGCGCCGCTGCCGGCGAGGGCGGTCACCAGGCCGTCGAACTCCCGGATTGCCGCCTCGAGATCCGGAGGGCCGCGCCAGCCCAGGTCGCGCCACTGCGCGGCGATCCGCGCCTCGCTGCGGAAGGCCTCCTCGGGCGTCCGCAGGCCCACCTTCCTGAGGTGGGCGTATTCGTTGAAGCACCGCATCGGGTTCTGTCTTCAGCCTCCTGAAGGAAGGAACAGCCTAGCCGCCGTCATCCATCCCTGCCTCACGCAGGCCACGCTTGCTGAAAAAGCGGTGGTGAGCCCTTATCCTGGCCGATATCCTGCCGGGCAAACAAGGAAAAGACCGCCGCGACCTGCGATTTTCGGCGCTTTTGCCCCGTTTGGGGGACCGCTTTCAGGGGAGGGACGACCATGCCGCTCGACGCCAAGACGCCCAAGTTCGACAAGTCCAAGCTGCCGAGCCGCCACGTCTCGGTCGGCCCGGCCTCGGCGCCGCACCGCTCCTACTACTACGCCATGGGCATGACCGACGAGGAGATCGCCCAGCCCTTCGTCGGGGTGGCGACCTGCTGGAACGAGGCGGCGCCCTGCAACATCGCCCTGTCGCGCCAGGCCCAGTCGGTCAAGCAGGGGGTCAAGGCGGCGGCCGGGACGCCGCGGGAGTTCACCTCGATCACGGTGACCGACGGCATCGCCATGGGCCACGCCGGCATGAAGTCTTCCCTGGTCAGCCGCGAGGTCATCGCCGATTCCGTCGAGCTGACCATGCGCGGCCACTGCTATGACGCCCTGGTCGGCCTGGCCGGCTGCGACAAGTCCCTGCCCGGCATGATGATGGCGATGATCCGGCTCAACGTGCCGGCGGTCTTCATGTACGGCGGATCGATCCTGCCCGGGCGCCTGCGCGGGAAGGACATCACGGTGCAGGACGTCTTCGAGGCGGTCGGCGCCCATGCCGCCGGGACCATCGACGACGAGGAGCTGCGCGCGATCGAATGCGCCGCCTGTCCCTCGGCCGGGGCCTGCGGCGGCCAGTTCACCGCCAACACCATGGCCTGCGTCTCCGAGGCCATCGGCCTGGCCTTGCCCGGCTCGGCCGGCGCGCCGGCGCCCTATGAATCCCGCGACGCCTACGCCGAGGCCTCGGGCGAGGCGGTCATGCGGCTGATCGCCGACAACCTGCGGCCGCGCGACATCGTGACCCGCAAGTCGCTGGAGAACGCGGCCCGGGTCGTGGCCTGCTCCGGCGGCTCGACCAACGCCGGCCTGCACCTGCCGGCCATGGCGCACGAGGCCGGGATCGACTTTGACTTGTTTGACGTCTGCGAGATCTTCAAGGAGACGCCCTATATCGCCGACCTCAAGCCGGCCGGGCGCTACGTCGCCAAGGACCTCTTCGAGATCGGCGGCGTGCCGGTCCTGATGAAGGCCCTCCTGGACGGCGGCCTGCTGCACGGCGAATGCATCACCGTGACCGGCAGGACCATCGCCGAGAACCTGGCGGAGGTCGTCTTCCCCGAGGACCAGGACATCGTGCGCCCGGTCTCCAACCCCATCACGCCCACCGGCGGCGTGGTCGGCCTCAAGGGCAACCTGGCGCCCGAGGGGGCGATCGTGAAGGTCGCCGGCCTGCCCAGCCTGCAGTTCCGCGGGCCGGCCCGGGTCTTCGACTGCGAGGAGGACGCCTTCCAGGCCGTGCAGGACCGGAACTACGAGGAGGGCGAGGTCATCGTCATCCGCTACGAGGGCGCCCGCGGCGGCCCGGGCATGCGCGAGATGCTGGCGACCACGGCGGCGCTCTACGGCCAGGGCACCGGCGGCAAGGTGGCGCTGATCACCGACGGCCGCTTCTCCGGCGCGACCCGCGGCTTCTGCATCGGCCACGTCGGCCCCGAGGCGGCCTTGGGTGGGCCCATCGGCCTGCTGAAGGACGGCGACATGATCGCCATCGACGCCGAGGCCGGGACCATAGGCGTCGAACTCTCCGAGGCCGAGCTGGAGGAACGCCGCAAGTCCTGGCAGCCCCGCACGCACGACTTCCAGTCCGGCGCCCTGTGGAAATTCGCCCAGACCGTCGGCTCTGCCCAGAAGGGCTGCGTCACGCATCCGGGCGGCGCGGCGGAGACCCACTGCTACGCGGATATCTGAGCGTCGAAACCCATAGAACGCCGCGCTCACGCTTCGACAGGCTCAGTATGAGGCTAGATCTTGGTCCTCGTCCTGAGCTTGTCGAAGGGCGAGGCGGCACTGCTGGTCGAAGAGAGTGCAACGTCCCGCAAAGGATCCAGACGACCACCACGTCTTCGGCTTGGCCTGCGTCATCTCGGCCAGCTTTTTTACAAGCTTGGCCGGAATTCTTGTGCGTCTGGTCGAAGAGGCGGACGGCTGGCAGCTGCAGTTCTATCGCCAGGCGAGCTTCCTGGTCTTCATCCTGGGGTTCCTGGTCTGGCGGCATCGCGGGCGCAGCCTGCGGGCCTGCCGGGAGATCGGGCGGCCGGGGCTGATCGCGGCCTGCTCGCTCGCCATCGCCTTCACCGCCTACATCTTCGCGCTCATCGAGACCAGCGTCGCCAAGGTGGTCTTCATCGGCAGCGCCTCGCCCTTCGTCGCGGCGCTGATCGCCTGGCTGGCGCTGCGCGAGCGGGTGGCGCCTTCGACCCTGGCCGCCATCGCAGTGGCCATGCTGGGCATCGGGGTCATGATGGGCGAGGGGCTGGACGGGGAAGGGCCGCTGGGCGCCGGCTTGGCGGTGGTCGCAGTGGTCGGCTACGGCGTCACCCTGGTCTGTCTGCGCGCCCGGCGCCGGGTCGACATGCTGCCGGCCGCGGCGCTTGCCGGGCTGCTGGCGATGCTGGGCTGCGGGGTCATGGCGCCGGACCTGGAGATCTCGGCACACGACCTCGGGCTGGCGATGCTGCTCGGGGTGGTCCAGCTCGGCTTCCAGTACGTCCTGATCGCGCTGGGCACCCGCCACGTGCCGGCCGGCGAGGTGGCGCTGCTGGGCCGCCTGCAGGTCGTCCTGGCGCCGCTCTGGGTCTGGCTCGCCCTGGGCGAGGTGCCGAGCCCGGCCACCCTGCTCGGCGGCACCGTCGTGGTCGGGGCGGTCCTGGCGAACTCCTACGCCGCGCTGCGGCGCGAGCGACAGCCCGCGATTCTCCCGGGCGACTGAGGCCCCGACCGAGAGCTTGGTCGCAAAGGCTGGCGCGGCCTCGGACCGCGGCCTTAACGCCACGTAAAGGCTGCGGCCTTAGGTTGCCGATCTCGTTTCTCTCTGCACCCCTCTCTCGACGTGATTTCGGAGGCGATCCATGATCAAAGGCCGCGTGCTGCCCGTTCTGGCCCTGCTTCTCGCCCTGGCGCTTCCCGGCACTGCCGGGGGGCAGGACGTCGTCCGCCGCGACGGGGAGCCGGAGGTGCATATGTTCCAGAGCGGCGATCCGGATATGGCGGCGGCCTACCGGGCGGCGCGCAGCAGCGTTCCCGGCCTGGTCGAGCGGCTGCCAAAGCTGCAGGCGGCCGGGATCTATGCCTCCGTCAAGGTGCCGGTGGAGGAGGACGGCCAGGTCGAGCACATCTGGCTGAGCGACATCCGCTTCGGTGACGGGCAGGTGCACGGCGCCCTGGGCAACACGCCGGTGAACCTGCCGTCCTGGTCGCTCGGCGATCCGATCTCGGTTCCCCTAAACCGGATCTCGGACTGGATGGTGGTCTATGAAGATCGCCTGATCGGCGGCTACACGCTCTTCGTCGCCCGCAACCGCCTGCAGGGCGAGGATCTGGCGTCCTTCGACCGCCGGGTCGGTCTGATCTTCCCGGCGCAGCCGCAGAGCTTCGACTAGGCTCCGGAGCGACGCCGCTCTGGACGGCGCCGGGCGTTTCGTGCGACAGACTCCCTGGCATACCAGGGAGACACACGCGTGGCGCGTATCGCCGTCGGCGGCTTTCAGCACGAGACCAACACCTTCTCGCCCTCCAAGGCGAGCTTCGAGGAGTTCGCGGCCGGCAGCGGCTGGCCGGCGCTGAGCCGGGGCGACCCGCTGTTCCCGGCGGTGGCGGGAATCAATCTGCCGATTTCCGGCTTCGTCGATGAGGCGCGCAGCCTCGGCCACCAGCTCGTGCCGCTGGCCTGGGCCGCCGCCTCGCCCTCGGCCGAGGTGACCGAGGAGGCCTTCGAGCGCATCACCGGCCAGATCTTCGAGGAACTGGCGCGGGCCGGCGGGGTCGACGCGGTTTACCTGGACCTGCACGGCGCCATGGTGAGCGAGCACTTCCAGGACGGCGAGGGCGAGATCCTGCGGCGCCTGCGCGCCCGGGTGGGCGCCGAGCTGCCGGTGGTGACCAGCCTCGACCTCCACGCCAACGTGACCCCGGCGATGGTCGCGCATTCGGATAGCCTGGTCGCCTACCGTACCTATCCGCACGTCGACATGGCCGAGACCGGCGCCCGGGCGGCACGCCAGCTCACGGGCATCCTGAGGCGCGGCCGCAAGCCGGCCAAGGCCTACCGCCAGATCCCCTTTCTGCTGCCGATCACCCAGGGTTGTACGCTCACCGATCCGGCCAAGGGGGTCTACGAGACCCTGGCGGAGCTGGAAGCGGGCGATGACCGGTTGCTGTCCTTCTGCTGCGGGTTCGCGCCGGCGGACATCCACCACGCGGGACCCTCGCTGGTCGCCTACGGCGCCGAGGCGGATGCCGCGGCCGAGCGCCTCGACGGCTTCGTGCAGGCGCGCGAAGCGCAGTTCCTGCCCGAAGTCTGGAAGCCCCGGGAGGCCGTGGCCCACGCCATCGCCAAGGCGCGCGAGGCCGGACGGCCCGTGGTCCTGGCCGACACCCAGGACAATCCGGGTGCCGGCGGCGAGTCCGATACCGTCTTCCTGCTCGAGGAGCTGGTGCGGCAGCGCGCCGAAGGCGCGGCCCTCGCGATTCTCTTCGACCCGGCCTCGGCCAAGGTCGCCCACGAGGCCGGGCTGGGCGCCGAGATCACCATGGGGATCGGCGCCCATTCGGGCCAGGCGGGGCACGAGCCCTTTCACGCGACCTTCAAGGTCGAGCGCCTGGGCGACGGCCGCTTCACCGGCACCGGGCCCTTCTACAAGGGCGCGCGGATGCGGCTCGGACCGATGGCGCTGCTGTCTCTCGGCGGGGTGCGGGTGATCTTGGGGTCGCGCAAGGTTCAGGCCGCCGACCAGTCGATGTTCCGCCACCTCGGGGTCGAGCCGACCGCCGAGAAGATACTGGTCCTCAAAAGCTCGGTGCATTTCCGGGCCGACTTCCAGCCGATCGCCGAGGAGGTGCTGGTGGTGGCCGCGCCCGGGCCGAACCCGGTCGATCACGGCGAGTTCGACTACCGGAACCTGCGCCCCGAGATCCGCCGCATGCCAAGGTCGAGCGACCGGGGCTGAGGCGATCCCGCCGTCAGGCCGACCCGTCCGGGTCGCCGTCGCGCGGCCGGTTGGCCAGGGTCACCCCGCTCGGCACCTCCGCCGGTCCGAAGAGCGGCACGGTCTTGCGTCGCATCGGCACGACCAGGACCAGGCCGATAAGGAAGCCGCCGATGTGGGCGCCCCAGGCGATGCCGTTGCCCGACCAGCCGGTCGAGTAGGCGGCGTAGAACTGGAAGCCCGCCCAGACGATGAGCCAGAACCAGGCCGGCAGCGCGATGGGCGAGGGGAAGAACCAGACCTTGGCCCGGGGATGCAGCAGCAGGTAGCCGCCGAGGATGCCGGAGATCGCACCGCTGGCGCCGAGGGTCGGCGCCAGCGAGGTCGGATCGACCCAGACGTGGGTCAGGCCGGCCGCGATGCCGCAGGCCAGGTAGAAGGCCAGGAACCTGAAGTGGCCCATGTTGTCTTCGATGTTGTCGCCGAAGACCACGAGGTAGAGCACGTTGACCGCCAGGTGGACCAGGTCGACGTGCAGGAACAGTGAGGTCCCCAGGGTCAGCCAGGGCGGCACCGCCAGGGGCAGCGGGGATTCGAAGATCCCCGAGACGTAGCCGGGGACGACGGCGAAGTCGAGGACCCGGCCGTCGAAGCCGTCCGGGTTGATCAGCATCTCCCAGACGAAGAGCAGGCCGCAGGTGAAGGCGATGCCCCAGGTGACCCAGGGCCGCGGCACCAGGACCCGCGGGTTCTTGTCGCCCAGGGGGAAGAAGGTCATCCCGCGGGCCCTCTCGCACAGGGCTTGACCGGCAAAGCGCCGCTCATCCCGAAAGCTCGCACCAGATCGGCGTGTGGTCCGAGGCCTTGGGCTTGCCGCGCGGCGCGCGGTCGATCTCGCAGGCCTGCAGGCGGTCGGCGGCCTGGGGCGAGAGCAGCAGGTGGTCGATTCGGATGCCGTGACCCTGGTCCCAGGCGCCGGCCTGGTAGTCCCAGAAGGTGTAGGCACCGCTCTCCTGGTGCAGGGCCCGGAAGGCCTCGGTCAGGCCGAGGTTCTGGATCGTCCGGAAGGCGGCGCGGCTCTGCGGCTGGAATAGGGCATCGCCGGCCCAGGCCTTGGGGTCGTAGCAGTCCCGATCCTCGGGGATGACGTTGTAGTCGCCGCCCAGCACGAAGGGCTCTTCCAGGGGCAGTAGCGCATCGACCCGGCGGCGCAAGCGGTCCATCCAGGCGAGCTTGTAGCCGAACTTGTCGCTGGCGACCGGGTTGCCGTTGGGCAGGTAGATGGTCGCGACCCGCAGGCCGTCGATCCGGGCCTCCAGGTAGCGGGCCTGCTCGTCCTCTTCGTCGCCGGGCAAGCGCTCCAGCAGCACCTCGGGCGCCTGCCGGGCCAGGATCGCGACCCCGTTGTAGCTCTTCTGCCCGACCACCGCGGCCTTGTAGCCGGCCGCCTCGATCTCCAGCCGGGGGAAGTTCTCGGCCAGGCACTTGGTCTCCTGAAGCAGGGCGATATCGGGCTTGGCCGCCTCCAGCCACTCCAGGACGTTGGGCAGACGCGCCTTGATCGAGTTGACGTTCCAGCTGGCGATCTTGACCATGTCCGTTGTTCCGAAGCTTCGACCTAGCGCGGGGAGAAAACGCGAAGGCCCGCGAAGCCGCGGGCCCGTTCTTCTAGCACCCTTCGCCGGATCGGCGGATCGAAAAGCGCCGGCATCGGCGGCGTCAGACCGCGAAGGAGGAGCCGCAGCCGCAGGAGGAGGTTGCCTTGGGGTTGTTGATCTGGAAATAGGCGCCCATGAGGTCCTCGACGAAATCGACCTCGGAGCCCTCGAGCAGCTGCAGGGAGACCTCGTCGATCACGATCCTGGCGCCGTCGCGCTCGAAGGTCAGGTCGTCGGCCTGGACCGCATCGTCGAAGCTGAAGCCGTACTGGAAACCGGAGCAGCCGCCGCCGGAGACCGCGATCCGCAGCATCAGGTCCGGCTCGGTCTCGGCTTCGATCAACTCCAGGATCCGCTTGGCCGCGCTCGCGCTCAGCGTCAGTCCCGCGCTCTCGGCCATCTGGGGCCCGCCGTCCATCTTCTTCTCCTCAGCCTTCGCCTCCAGTCTACTCCAAAAATGTAAGCAGATTCCCCAGGAATTCAAATCACCGAGCCGCGGCCCGATACCCCGGGATTCCGGGGCTTTGCCGTTGCCAAGCCGGAAGGCCGGGGGTAAGAGGGGCTCCAGGATGTCCGCGCCCGCAAAGCCCGCCCTCGCGCCCTACGCCAGCCATCCGGCGGCAAGCCGGGGCCGCCGCCACGCGGAGCCGGAGTCGCCGACCCGCTCGGTGCACCAGCGCGACCGCGACCGGATCATCCATTCCGGGGCCTTCCGGCGGCTGCAGTACAAGACCCAGGTCTTCATCTTCCACGAGGGCGACTATTACCGCACCCGACTGACCCATTCCCTGGAGGTCGCCCAGATCGCCCGCTCGATCAGCCGCTCCCTGGGCCTGAACGAGGACTTGGCCGAGGCCCTGGCCCTGGCCCATGACCTGGGCCACACCCCCTTCGGCCATGCCGGCGAGGACGCCCTGCACGAGGCCATGGCGCCCTTCGGCGGCTTCGATCACAACGAGCAGACCTTCCGAATCCTGACCAGGCTGGAGCAGCGCTACGCCGCCTTCGACGGCCTCAACCTGACCTGGGAGACCCTGGAGGGCACGGTCAAGCACAACGGGCCGCTGGACGGGGCCCTGGCCGGCGCCCGCGGCCTGCCCGAGTCGATCCGCGCCTTCAGCCACGACTTCGACCTGGAGCTGACCAGCTTCGCCGGGCCCGAGGCCCAGGTCGCGGCCCTGGCCGACGACATCGCCTACAACAACCACGACATCGACGACGGCTTGCGGGCCGGGCTCTTCACCCCGGCGGACCTGGCCGAGGTGCCCCTGGTCGGGCCGAGCCTCCAGGACGTGCGCGACGAGCTCGGCGACCTGGAGCCAGGGCGCCTGACCCACGAATGCGTCCGCCGGGTGATCAACGCCATGGTCAACGACCTGCTGGCCGAGACCCGCCGTCGCCTGGCCGCGGCGGTGCCGCAGAGCGCCGATGAGGTCCGGGCCCTCGATCATCCGGTGGTTGCCTTCTCCGAGGCGATGCGGGAAAAGAACCGCGGCCTCAAGGCCTTCCTCTTCGAGCGTATGTACCGCCACTACCGGGTGAACCGGATGATCACCAAGGCCCGCCGCGTCGTGACCGAGCTCTTCGAGCTCTACCTGGGCGAGCCGCGCTGCCTGCCCAACGAATGGCGGGCCGGCGCCGGCCGCCCAGGATCGGCCGAGACCGCGCGTCTGGTCGCCGACTATATCGCCGGCATGACCGACCGCTATGCCCTGGACGAGCACCGCCGCCTTTTCGACGCCTACGCCCGCAGCTGAATGAACCTCTTCCGCACCTTCAAGGACCTCATCGCCGCCGAGGTCGAGGCCCTCTCCGAAGCCGGCAAGCTGCCGCCCGGGCTCGACACCGCGCGGGTCACGGTCGAGCCGCCGCGCGAGGAGAGCCACGGCGACCTGGCGACCAACGCGGCCATGGTCCTGGCCAAGCCCGCGGGCATGAAGCCGCGCGACCTCGCCGCGCTCCTGGCGGCGCGGCTGGAGGGCCAGGAAGCGGTGCGCGCGGTCGAGGTCGCGGGGCCCGGCTTCATCAACCTGCGCCTGACCGAGGACTACCTGCGCGACCGCCTGATCGACGTGCTGAACGCCGGCACCGCCTACGGCGACGCCGACCTGGGCGGTGCCGAGAAGGTCAATGTCGAGTATGTCTCGACCAATCCGACCGGGCCGCTGCACATCGCCCATGCGCGCGGCGCCGTGATCGGCGATGCCCTAGCGGCCCTGCTGGAGAAGGTCGGCTACGACGTCACCCGCGAGTACTACATCAACGACGCCGGCGCCCAGGTCGACGTCCTGGCGCGCTCGGTCCACCTGCGCTACCGCGAGGCGCTGGGCGAGGACATCGGCGCGTTTCCCGAGGACGGCTATCCCGGCGACTACCTGAAGCCGGTCGGCCGGGACCTGGCCGCCCGCGACGGCGACAAGTGGCTCGGCGTCGAGGAGGCCGCGTGGCTGGCGCCCATTCGCGACTTCGCCACCGCGGCGATGATGGACCTGATCCGCGGCGACCTGCGGGACCTGGGGGTCGAGCAGGAGGTCTTCACCTCCGAGCGCGGCTTGGTGGAGGCCGGGCGCGTTGAGGAGGCCTATCAGATCCTCGAGTCCAAGGGCCTGATCTACACCGGCACCCTGGAGCCGCCAAAGGGCAAGCCGGTCGAGGACTGGGAGCCGGTGCCCCTGACCCTCTTCAAGGCCACGGAGTTCGGCGACGACGTCGACCGGCCGATGAAGAAGTCCGACGGCTCCTGGACCTACTTCGCCCCGGACATAGCCTACCACCTGGACAAGTTCCGCCGCGGCTTCACGGTCATGGTCGACGTCTTCGGCGCCGACCACGCCGGCCACGTCAAGCGCCTCAAGGCGGGAGTGGCGGCCCTGACCGAGGGCCAGGCCGTGCTCGACATCCGGCTCTGCCAGCTCGTCACCCTGCTGCGCGGCGGCAAGCCGGTGCGGATGTCCAAGCGGGCCGGCAGCTTCGTGACCCTGAAGGAGGTCATCGACGAGGTCGGCAGGGGCGTCGTGCGCTTCATCATGCTGACCCGGCGCAACGACGCGCCGCTGGACTTCGACCTGGAACAGGTCTTGGAGCAGAGCCGCGAGAACCCTGTCTTCTATGTTCATTACGCGCACGCGCGCTGCTGTTCGGTCTTACGCAGCGCGAAGGCCGAGTTTGCCGATATCGACCTCGACCGGGGCGCGCTGGCGGCCGGTCCCCTGCATCGCTTGACCGACTCGGGCGAGCTTGGTTTGATCAAGCAGCTGACCAGCTGGCCGAGAATCGTGGAAGGCGCAGCCGAATCCTTCGAGCCGCACCGGATCGCTTTCTACCTTTACGACTTGGCTGCCGCGTTCCACAGCCACTGGAACAGGGGCAACGACAATGCCCAGTTGCGCTTCCTGCTCGCGGCCGACAGCGAGCTGACGGCCGCCCGCTTGGCGCTGGTCCAGGCCGTCGCCTCGGTGATCGCGTCGGGACTGCAGATCATGGGCGTAGAGCCGGTTGAGGAGTTACGCTGATGCCATCGGAATCGATTCCTGAGGACGAGCGCCTGGCCCTGGCACGCGCGCTGCGCCACGTCAGCGAGGAGGACTCGCCGCAGCGGACTCCGGAGAACGAGGAGGAGATCGCGCGGCTCTTCGGCGACGAGCAGGACAGCGGCGAGGACGGAGAGCCGGAGGTCAAATCCGTCACGCGGCCCAAGTTCCGCCTTCTGCACCTTCTGATCGGCCTGCTGGTCCTCGCCTGCCTGGCCCTGGTGGTGCCCCTGGCGATGGACTTCCTGGGCGGCGAGGACAGCGGCGAAGTTCCCGTGATCCAGGCCGAGCCGCAGCCCGACAAGGTGCGCCCGGATGAACCCGGCGGCCTGCAGGTGCCGCACCAGGACCTGCAGGTGCTGAACCAGGGCGGTGAAGGGGCGGGCCGCGAACCGGAGCAGCTTCTGCCGCCGCCCGAGACACCGGAGCCGCTGCCGCAGGCGACCCAGGATACCGCGAACCTCGGCGCCGCGCCCGCGGTGCCGGCCGAAACCCCGCCTTCGACGGCGGCCGAGGACACGACGGCCGCCAGCGTGGTGCCGGGCGCCGGCGCGCCGGCGGTCTCGGAACCCGCCGCTCCGGCGGAGGTCGCAGAGGTTCCCGCGGCGGCGCCGGCGGAGATCACCGGCGGCCCCGGCGCAAGCGAGGCGCCGGAAGCGCCCGCGGCTCCGACCGCGTCCGGCCCGGCGGCAACCGCCCCGGCGCCAGAGGCCCCGGCGCCTGTCGAAACCGCTGCGCCCGAGCCGGAGGCGGCCGAGCCGCCCGCGCCGGCGGAGAGCCAGCAGGCCGCCCTGCCGCCCGCCGCCGAGCCGGCCCCCGCGGCCGGCGAGGCCGGGATCTACATCCAGCTCGGCTCGCTGAGCAACCGGGAGGGCGTGCCGAAGGAATGGGCGCGCCTGCAGAAGGCCTTTCCCGATTTCCTGGGCGACATGGAACTGGCGGTTCAGACCGTGACCCTGGAGGGCCGCGGCACCTTCCATCGAATCCAGGCCGGCCCGCTGCCGAACCGGGGCACGGCCGAGGAGATGTGCGCCTTCCTGAAGAACGCCGAGCAGGCTTGCATCGTCATCAAGCGGTGAGACCGGGGCCAGGCCCGGGACGCCGTCCGAAACATCTGGAGTCGCCCCGTCCATGACCGCTCAGGCCGTGATCTACGGCTGCGAAGGGCCGGCGCTCACCGACTGGGAGCGCGGCTTCTTCGCCGCGGCCGATCCCCTCGGCTTCGTCCTCTTCGCCCGCAACTGCGTCGATCCGGAGCAACTGCGCGCCCTGGTCGCGGCGCTGCGGGCGACGGTCGGGCGGGAAGATGCGCCGGTGCTGATCGACCAGGAGGGCGGCCGGGTGACCCGGCTCAAGCCCCCGGCCTGGCGCGCGGCGCCGGCGGCGGGAGTCTTCGACGACCTCGCCCGGCGCGACCTGGCAAGCGCCTGCGAGGCAGCCGAGGTCAACGCAAGGCTGCTCGCCCTGGAATTGCGGGCGCTCGGTATCGACGTCGATTGCCTGCCGCTCCTGGACCTGCGCCTGCCGGAGGGCCACGGGATCATCGGCGACCGCGCCCTGGGCAGCGATCCGGAGCAGGTCATCGCCCTGGGCCGGGCGGTCTGCAGGGGCCTGTCGGCGGCCGGCGTGACCCCGGTGATCAAGCATATCCCCGGTCACGGCCGGGCCCGCGTCGACAGCCACGAGGCGCTGCCGCAGGTGGACGCGCCGCTGGCGGTCCTGCGCGACAGCGACTTCTTGCCCTTCAAGGCGCTGGCTGAGGCGCCCTGGGGCATGACCGCGCACATCGTCTACGGCGCGATCGACCCGGAGCGGCCGGCAACCACCTCGCCGAAGGTGATCGCCGAGATCATCCGCGGCGAGATCGGCTTCGACGGCCTGCTGCTGTCCGACGACCTCTCCATGAAGGCGCTGAGCGGCGGCCTGGGCGAGCGCGCCCGCGCCGCGCTGGCGGCCGGCTGCGACGTGGCGCTGCACTGCAACGGCGAGCGGGCCGAGATGGAGGCCGTCGCGGCGGCGGTTTCGCCGCTGAGCCCGGCGGCGGAGGCCCGGCTCGCCCGCGGCCGCGCGGGACTGGGCACGGCGCCGCCGATCGCGGAGTTCGCGGCGCTGTCGCAGCGCCTGGAGCGGCTGCTCGCGGGCTGAAACCCGGCCCGCGGGGCGGAAGAGACGCGCCGGGCCTGAAGATGGTGACAGCGGCCCGGCTTCTGTATCATTGCCGCATTAGGCGGAGTCGCGGCAGGGAAACAGCCAGGTGACCTCAGCGGAGATTCTCGAGTTCGAAGCGCCGGAGCGCGACCGGCAGCGCGACTTCGTCCTGGATCTGGACGGCTACGGCGGCCCGATCGACGTGCTGCTGGACCTGGCCCGGGACCAGAAGGTCGACCTGACCAACATCTCGATCCTGCAGCTGGCCGAGCAGTACCTCGAGTTCGTGCGCCGGGCCCGCCAGCTGCGCCTGGAGCTGGCCGCCGACTACCTGGTCATGGCGGCCTGGCTGGCCTACCTGAAGTCCAAGCTGCTGCTGCCCAGCGAGCCGGAAGGCGAGGAGCCCAGCGGTCCACAGATGGCGGCGGCCCTGCGGTACCAGCTGCAGCGCCTGGAAGCGATGCGGAACTCCGGCGAGCGGCTGATGACCCGGGCTCAGCTCGGCCGCGACTTTTTCGCCCGGGGCGCGCCGGAGCGCCTGCGCACCGACCGCATCACCGTGTTCAGCGCGACGCTCTACGACCTGCTGAAGGCCTACGGCAGCCAGCGCTCGCGGGGCGGCAAGGTGACCAACCTGCGGATCCAGGCTACGGAGCTCTATTCCGTCGACGAGGCGATGGAACGGCTGACGGCGCTCTTCGGCAGCATTCCCGAATGGCGCACCCTGCACAGCTTCCTGCCGCCGGACCTCTCCGGGGCGCTGCTGACCCGCTCGGCCATTGCCGCGACCTTCGCCGCCAGCCTGGAGCTTTGCCGGACCGGCCGCCTGGAGATCCGGCAGGACGGAACCTTCGGCCCGATACTACTGCGTCACAAGGAGGAGCAGCCGTGACCGAGGGCGCCGATCACCTGCGCTTGCTGGAGGCGATTCTCTTCGCCTCCGCGGCCCCGGTCAGCGAGACCGAGCTGGCCCGCTTCCTGCCGGAGGGGACCGATGTCTCGGCGATCGTCGGCCAGCTCGCCGAGCACTACCGCCCCCGGGGCGTCAACCTCGTCCAGGTTGGCAAGGCCTGGGCCTTCCGTTCGGCGCCCGACCTGGCGCCGCTGATGCGCCGGGAGCAGGAGGTCCAGCGCAAGCTGTCTCGGGCCGCGATCGAGACCCTGGCGGTGGTCGCCTACCACCAGCCGGTGACCCGTGCCGAGATCGAGGAAATCCGCGGCGTTGGCCTGTCCAAGGGGACCCTCGACGTGCTGCTCGAGGCGGGCTGGATCCGGCCCAGAGGCCGGCGCCGGACGCCGGGGCGTCCGGTCACCTGGGGCACCAGCCAGGCCTTCCTCGACCACTTCGGCCTGGCCCAGCTGGACGACCTGCCGGGCCTGGACGAGCTCGCCGCGGCCGGCCTCCTGGACAAGCGGCCGGCACTCTCCGCCCTGTCGAGCCGCGGCACCCTGACCGACCTGGCGGATGCTCAGGACACCGAGCCCCTGGCCGAAGACGAGGACGAAGACGAGCTGGACCACGCGGAGGCCGCCGCCCTGGAGGCGGGCCTCGACGAGGACCCGGCCGAAGAGACGCCAGCGGAGGTCGGAGAAACGACCGGGGACACGACGGCCGAGGGGAAAGAGGAAGAGGCCTCTCAAGTGGGCCGGCTGCGTCAGGTCGAGGCCTGACCCGCCGGGCCTGCTCCCGGCGCTGGAAAGCCCCGAAGGGCGACGCCATGAAGCCGGCCAAGCCGGTTGTTGCATTTGAGAATTGCTCGCAATACCTTGGCGGGCCGCGCGCGGCAGGACCTGGTGCGCGGCGGGACCGGGCCGGCCGACCAGGCGGGACCGGGGTGGAAGGGATATGGACGCGCTCGCCTTGGAGCACATCTGCCACGCCTTCGACGAGGTGCTGGCGGTCGACGATCTCAGCCTGACCGTGGGCGAGGGCAAGCTGGTGTGCCTGCTCGGCCCTTCGGGCTGCGGCAAGACCACGGCGCTCAGGGTCGCCGCCGGGCTCGAGCGGCTGCAGAAGGGGCGGGTCCTGATGGACGGCCGGGTGATCGCCGACGGCAATCAGGACCTGCCGCCGGAGGCCCGCAGCGTCGGCCTGGTGTTCCAGGACTACTCTCTGTTTCCGCACCTGTCCGTGCTCGACAACGTCGCCTTCGGCCTGCGTGACCTGGCGTCCGAGGCGCGGCGCGGGCGCGCCCTCGAGGTGCTCGAGCAGGTCGGTATGGCGGCACGCGCGAGCGCCTACCCGCACACGCTCTCGGGCGGGCAGCAGCAGCGGGTCGCCCTGGCCCGGGCGCTGGCGCCGAAGCCCCGGGTCATGCTTCTGGACGAGCCCTTCTCGGGCCTGGATTCCAGCCTGCGCCACCAGATCCGCGACGACACCCTGCACGTCCTCAAGGAGAGCGGAACCGCGACCCTGATGGTGACCCACGACCCCGAGGAGGCCATGTTCATGGCCGATACCGTGGTCCTGATGCGCGAGGGTGCCGCGGTCCAGCACGGCACGCCGGGCGAGCTCTACTTCGCGCCGCGAGATGCCTTCGTGGCCAGCTTCTTCGGCGAGGTGAACCGGCTGCAGGGCCGCATCGAGGCCGGCCACGTGCCGACGCCCCTGGGTCAGATCTGCGCGCCGGACCTGCCCGAGGGGGCCGAGGTCGAGATCCTGATCCGGCCGGAGGCCCTGCGCCTGGACCCCCGGCCGGGAAGCGCCGGCGGCGGGACGGCCGGCGCGGGCGGCGTGGCCCGGGTCCTGGCGGCCCGGGTGCTGGGCCGCAGCAGCCTGATCCATCTCAGCCTGCCGGGGCGCAGCGGGTCCGACCTGCACCTCCACGCCCGGGTGCCGGGGCGCTTTCTGCCGGCCGAGGACCAGGCCATGGGAATTCACCTGGATCCCAGCCAGACCTTCGTCTTCCTGAAGGCCCGCTGAGCTCGGGCGGGCGGCCAGACATGGATTGCGGCTGCCAGGGCTTTCTGCGATAGTCCCGGCCAACTGGGAAGACCAATGGATTTCGAGGGAGAACCCCCATGGGGACCTTTAGCATCTGGCATTGGCTGATCGTCCTGGCGGTTGTCCTCCTGCTCTTCGGCGGGGGCGGCAAGATCCCAAAGCTGATGCGCGATATGGGCCAGGGAATCAACGCCTTCAGGAAAGGCCTTAAGGAAGAAGATAAGAAAAAGGCGGCAGGCGGCGATGACAACAAGGCGATCGAGCAGGAGGCCTCGGCCTCTGCCAGCGTCACGGCCGAGGGGGAGGAGCAGCCCAAGAAGGCTGCGGAGGGCTGAGCCCAAAGCCGGCTGCGCGCGAGGCGGCGCAGGCCGGCGAAGTTCTTGAGGCACCGCCGTGTTTGATCTGGGTTGGTCCGAACTCGCGGTCGTCGCCCTGGTGGCGCTGATCGTCGTCGGCCCTCGGGAGTTGCCCGAGGTCCTGCGCACGATCGGCAAGTGGGTCCGCAAGGCGCGTTCCATGGCCCGCGAGTTCCAGACCAGCGTCGACGACATGGTCCGCGAGGCGGAGCTGGACGAGGCGCGCAAGACCATGGAATCCGCCCGGCACCTGGACATCGGCAAGGAGATCGAGAACAGCATCGATCCGACCGGCAGCGTCAAGGAGGAGATGGCCGAGCTCGACTCCGCCGCCCGCCGGGCCGCCAAGGGCGAGGACGAGGTGCCGCCGGAGTTCCGCGAGGAAGAGACCGGGGCGGACGCCGCCGGCGCGACGGTCGAAGAGGCCGGGGACAAGGGCGCCACGGTGATCGAGCAGCCGGCCCAGCCGGCGCCGCCCCATTCGATCACGCCGCCCGAGGCGACCCCCGCCGAGGCCCCGAAGGCGGCCGGAAAGTCCCGCAAGCAGAGCGCCTAGACCATGGCCGACGCCAGCGACGCCCACAAGATGCCGCTGCTCGATCACCTGATCGAGCTGCGCCAGCGCCTGCTTTACAGCGTCATCGGGCTCTTCGTCGCCTTCCTGATCTGTTTCTACTTCGCCCAGGACCTCTACAACATCCTGGTCGATCCCCTCGCCAAGATCCTGCTGGAGAGCGGGGTCCAGAGCGATCCCCGGCTGATTTACACCGATCTGACCGAGGTCTTCTTCACCCACGTGAAGGTCGCCTTCTTCTTCGGCGCCTTCATCTCCTGCCCGGTCTTCCTCGGCCAGCTCTGGCTCTTCGTCGCGCCGGGGCTGTACCGCAACGAGAAGCACGCCTTCGCGCCCTTCCTGATCGCGACCCCGGTGCTGTTCTTCATCGGCGGCGCCCTGGTCTACTTCGTGATCATGCCGCTGGCCTGGCAGTTCTTCCTGTCCTTCCAGCAGGCCGGCGGCGACGGGGTCTTGCCGATCGAGCTGGAGGCCAAGGTCAACGAGTACCTCTCGCTGGTCATGACCCTGATCTTCGCCTTCGGACTCTGCTTCCAGCTGCCGGTGATCATGACCCTGCTGGCCCGTGTCGGCCTGGCGACCTCGCAGGGCATGGCGGCCAAGCGCAAGTACGCCATCGTCGGGGTCTTCATCGTGGCGGCGATCTTCACGCCGCCGGATCCGATCAGCCAGATCTCGCTCGCGATCCCGATCATCCTGCTCTACGAAGTCTCGATCCAGATGGCCAAGCTGGTCGAGAAGAAGCGCAAGGAGCAGGAAGCGGCCGAAGAAGCCGAAGCGCTCTCCGACTAGCTCTCGCAGGGAGCTGTCCGGAGGCTAGCGTCTAGACGCCGGGGGCCGAAGCGCCCTATAAACGGCGCGGTTACCTGGCGCAGCCCCGATTCGGACGCTTCCATGCACGACCTCAGGTCGATCCGCGAGAATCCCGAGGATTTCGACAAGGCGCTCGGCCGCCGGGGTCTGCCAGCCCAGTCGGCCGCGATCCTGGAGCTCGATTCCAACCGCCGCGCCACCCAGACCGAGCTGCAGGACCTGCAGAACCGGCGCAACGCGGCCTCCAAGGAGATCGGCAAGCTGAAGGCCCAGGGCAGCGACGCCGAGGGTTTGATCGCCGAGATCGCCGGCCTCAAGGACCGCATCGGAGAGGGCGAGGCGCGCGAGCGGCAGCTCGGCGAGGACCTGAACTCCCTGCTCGCCATGCTGCCCAACCTCCTCGACGCCGAGGTGCCCGAGGGCGCCGACGAAAGCGCCAACCGGGAGGTTGCGGTCTGGGGCGAGAAGCCCGTGCGCAACTTTCCCGTTAAGCAGCACTTCGAGCTGGGCGAGGCCCTCGGCGGCATGGACTTCGCCACGGCCGCCAAGCTCTCGGGCTCGCGCTTCGTGGTCCTCAAGGGCGCGCTGGCGCGCCTGCACCGGGCGCTCGCCCAATACATGCTGGACATCCATACCGAGGAGTTCGGCTACACCGAGGTCATGCCGCCCTACCTGGTGCGCGACCACGTGCTCTACGGCACGGGGCAGCTGCCGAAGTTCGCCGAGGACCAGTTCCGCACAACCGACGACTTCTGGCTGATCCCGACCGCCGAGGTGCCGCTGACCAATCTGGCGGCCGGTGAGATCTACGACGAGGGGCAGCTGCCGCTGCGCTTCACCGCCTTCACGCCCTGCTTTCGTTCCGAGGCCGGCGCGGCCGGCAAGGACACCCGCGGCATGCTGCGCCAGCACCAGTTCGAGAAGGTCGAGCTGGTCTCCATCGCCCATCCAGACCACTCCGCCGAGGAGCACGAGCGCATGACCGCCTGCGCCGAGGCCGTGCTGCAGCGCCTCGGCCTGCACTACCGCAAGGTCGTGCTTTGCAGCGGCGACACCGGCTTCGGTGCGCGCAAGACCTACGACCTTGAAGTCTGGCTGCCGGGGCAGGAGGCCTATCGCGAGATCTCCAGCTGCTCCAACTGCGGAGACTTCCAGGCGCGGCGGATGATGGCCCGCTTCCGGCCGGCGGAAGGCAAGGGGACCCGCTTCGTCCACACCCTCAACGGCTCGGGCCTGGCGGTCGGGCGGACCCTGATCGCGGTGATGGAGGCCTATCAGCAGGCCGACGGCTCCATCGCCCTGCCTGAGGCCCTGGCCCCCTACCTGGGCGGCCGGGAGACGATCGGGGCCGGCCGCGATGCTTAGGGCGCCGCTGGACCTCACCGGGGCGCGAATCCTCCTCAGCAACGACGACGGCATCCATGCGCCGGGGCTCGAGGCGCTGGAGCGCGTCGCCCGCTCGCTCAGCGACGACGTCTGGGTGGTCGCGCCCGAGACCGAGCAGAGCGCGACCAGCCATTCCCTGACCCTGCGGCGGCCGCTGCGGATCCGCCACCTCGGGCCGCAGCGCTACACCATCGACGGCACGCCGACCGATTGCGTCCTGATCGCGGTCAAGAAGATCATGGCCGACCGGCCGCCGGACCTGGTGCTCTCGGGCATCAATCAGGGCGCCAACCTGGGGGAGGACGTGACCTATTCCGGCACGGTCGCGGCGGCCATGGAGGCGGCGCTGCTGGGCTATCCGGCGATCGCGCTCAGCCTGCTGCGGCGCGGCGACCACGAGTACCGCTGGGAGACCGCCGAGCGGCATGCCGCCTCGGTGCTGCGGCGCCTGACCAGCCTGTCCTGGCCGCGCGACGTGCTGATGAACGTCAACTTCCCCGACGTCCCGGCCGAAGAGGTGCGGGGCATCCGGGTCTGCCGCCAGGGCCGGCGCGATGTCGACAGCCAGGTGGTCGACGGCTCGGATCCGAGCGGCCGGCCCTACGTCTGGGTCGGCAACTACATGAGCGACGAGACCTCGCAGGTCGGCAGCGACCTCGCCGCCCTGGCCGAGGATGCGATCTCGGTCACGCCGCTGCACCTGGACCTGACCCACGGCGAAACCCTGGAGCGCCTGACGGGGGTCTTCGCATGACCCTGGCCGCCCGCAAGATCCGCCTGCTGATGGAGCTTCGCCGCAACGGCATCACCGACACCGCGGTGCTGCGGGCGATCGAGCAGATCCCGCGCGAGGCCTTCGTGCCAGCGCCCTTCCTCGACCAGGCCTACGAGAACCTGGCGCTGCCGATCGAGCGCGGCCAGACCCTGAGCCAGCCCCAGGTGGTCGCCCGCATGACTCAGGGCCTGACCGCCGCGGGCGCGGGCAAGGTGCTGGAGGTCGGGACCGGCTCGGGCTATCAGACGGCGGTCCTGTCGCGGCTCTGCCGCCGGGTCTACAGCGTCGAGCGCTATCGCGAGCTGAGCGGCGATGCCGAGCAGCGCTTCCGCGCGCTCAGGCTGCACAACATCGTGCCGAAGGTCGGCGACGGCTGGAACGGCTGGCCGGAGCAGGCGCCCTTTCCGCGGATCATCGTCACCGCCGCGCCGCCCGACGTGCCGGGAACCCTGGTCGACCAGCTGGCCGAGGGCGGCGTGCTGGTGATCCCGATCGGCCGCCGCAGCCGCCGGCAGGAACTGCTCCGCGTGACCAAAGAAAATGGTAAGGTGTCCGAGGAGACACTGGGATCGGTTCGCTTCGTACCACTGGTCTCGGGCGTTCCGGAAGAAGCGCCCAAGCCCGCGGGCCGGGTCCGCTACTCTGGACCTCCGGGCTGGTCTTTGGCATGAAGGCAGCAGAGGTCGTTATGCTGGCTCGACCGAAAGGCTTCATGACTCTGTGCTTGGCCGTGGCCGCCGCCGTGGCCCTGGCCGGTTGCGTGCGCACCACCAAGCCAGCCGGCAGCACCTACAAGCCCAGGCCGGCGCCGGGCGTCAATGCCTCCTACGGCGGCTCCGAGGTGGTGCCCCTGCCGCGGCGCAAGCCGCGTGTGACGGCCAGGGTCCTGCGGCAGATCAAACCGAAGATTCCGAAGTCGGTAGAGACGGTAAGCGCGGCCCGGCCGGCTAAACCCTCGCCGGCGGTCCGGCCCAACCCGGACCGCGGCCGAGTTGGCTCGGCCGGAATCTACTACGTCACCGTCAGGGACACTCTTTATAGCATCTCGCGGCGCTTTCACGTGCCCCTGCGCAGCTTGATCGACGCCAACGGCCTGGAGCCGCCCTACACCCTGCGGGTTGGCCAGAGGCTGACCCTGCCGAAGGCGCGGACCTACACCGTAGTCAAGGGAGACACGGTCTACGGGATCTCGCGCCGCCACGGCGTCGACATGAGCGAGCTGATGCGGCTGAACGGGATCAAGCCGCCCTATACGATCTCCGTCGGCCAGGCGCTGCGGGTGCCGGATCCGAGCGGCCGGCCGATCGTGGTGGCGACGGCAAGTCTGGCGTCGAACGGCAGCGCTGCGGCCGCGAAGCCGACCCGGCCGGCGGCGAGCGTGGCTTCGCCGGCACCGCAAGTGCCGGCCGCCGAGGCGGCGCCCCGGCCGGTGCCGGTCGCTGCCGGCACGGGGCCGGTGCCCAGGCCGCCGCCGCGCTCCGGCAGCAAGTTCCTCTGGCCGGTCCAGGGCAAGGTCGTCTCCGGCTTCGGCGCCCAGGGCAAGGGCTACCACAACGACGGCATCAATATCCTGGCGCCCCGGGGCGCGGAGGTGCGGGCCGCCGAAAACGGCGTCATCGCCTATGCCGGCAACGAGCTGCGGGGCTTCGGCAATCTCGTGCTGGTCAAGCACGACGGCGGCTGGACCACTGCCTACGCGCACACTGACCAGATCCTGGTGAGCCGCGGCCAGACCGTGAAGCGGGGCCAGATGATCGCCCGCGTCGGCTCCAGCGGCAACGTCGCACGGCCGCAGCTGCACTTCGAGATCCGCAAGGGCGCGCGCGCCGTGGATCCGACGCGCCTGCTCGGCCCTCAGGACGCGAAGCTCTAGGCTTGGCCGAGACCGGCCCGGCTCTCGAATCCGCGTCCTTCGACCGGCCCGAAACGACGGCAGTTCACGCCGAATAGCTGGCATTCTCGCTTTTATCGTCTCTTAAGCTTCACTGGCCATAGTCGCGCCGGTTGCAACTCCCGGGCGGCGTCTTCATCCCCCCGCGCGTCCGCAGGATTATCGCAAGGAACTCGTCATGGCCGTGACCTCGATGCCGACCCCGCCGAAGCCGAACGACGCAAGCGGACGGATGGGCCGCTGGTTCGCCCTCCTCATCGTCGGGCTCGGGCTCTCCGCCTGCGTTCAGATGCCGACGACCGTACGCCTCGACCCCGCGGCACAGCCGATGCGGGGCGCCAAGGTCCTGATCATGCAACCTGACGTGGAGGTCTCGGAGCTGACCGCCGGCGGTCTGCTGGAGCCCAACGCGGCCTGGACGGCGGCGGCCGAAGCCAACATCGACCGGGCCCTGGAGAGGGTGCTCGCCGACATGGGCGCCAATTGGGTCCACATCAACCGCAACGGCAAGCTGATCCGCAGCCCCAAGGTCTCCCAGCTGGTCAAGCTGCACCAGATCGTCGGAACGTCGATCCGCCTCTACGAATACGGCCGGGTCGCGCCGTTGCTGAGCAAGCAGGGCGCGTTCGACTGGACTCTGGGCAAAGACGCCGCCGAGCTGGGCAGGGCCTACAAGGCCGACTACGCGCTCTTCGTTCACTTCCGGGACAGCTTCTCCAGCGATGCCCGTATCGCCATGAACGTGGTGAGCACCATTTTGTTCGGGCAGGCGCAAGGCGGGCTGCAGAGCGGCTTTGCGTCGCTGGTCGACCTGCGCAGCGGCAAGATCATCTGGTTCAATGAATTCTGGCGGGAAACCGGAGACCTGCGCGAAGCGGAGGCCGCGGTCGACGCCTCGAAGGTCCTCCTCGCCGAGCTGCCCTTCTAGGAGCGGAGCGATGTCAGGGCTGCAGCGACACTTGGCGTCGGCCACCATCGGCCTGCTTCTGGCAGCCTGCTCGTCGGCCAGCAGCATCCAGGACATCCGCCCGGGCGAACGGCCGAACCTCGAGACCGACGAGGCCGGTCTCTGGATGCGCGTGGACCGGGCCGAACAGGACTTGCGCGACTCCGGCCAGGTCGTCGAGGACCCGGCCTTGCAGGCCTATCTGGAGGGGATCGTCTGCAGGCTGGCGCCCGACTACTGCCAGGACGTGCGGGTTTACATCGTCCGCAGCCCCGGCTTCAACGCCAGCATGGCGCCGAACGGGATGATGGTGGTCTGGACCGGCCTGTTGCTGCGCTGCCGGAACGAGGCTCAGCTCGCCCACGTCCTGGCGCACGAGCTCGCCCACTACGTCCAGCGGCACAGCCTGAAGCACTGGCGGGATCTGCGGGACACCTCCAGCGGCATGGCCTTCGTTCAGCTCGGCCTGGGCGCGATCGGCGACCTCGCAACGCTCGGCGCGCTGGGCGGGGTCATGTCCTACGCCCGAGAATACGAGCGCGAGGCCGACCGGATCGGGATGTCGATGATTCAGCGTGCCGGCTACAGCGGCGCCGAAGCCATGGGAGTCTGGGACTACCTGGTCCGCGAAAAAGAGGCCGCCGATGATGGCGACGGCTTTATCTTCTTTGCGAGCCATCCGCCCAGCGACGAACGGCGCGACACTCTGGCCGCGTTGGCGCAAGCGAAGCCCGGAAAAGGACGGGTCGGCAGCAAGCAATACCGAAGGCTGACGGCCGGCCATCGCGTGGCCTGGCTGCGCGACGAGCTGCAGCTGCGTGACTATCCGCGCATCGAAGCCCTGACGGCACACCTTCTGGAGACCGGGGCCGCCCCCGGCCCGGTGCACTTCCTGCGCGGCGAGGCCTATCGCCTGCGCGACGAAGAGGGTGACACCCGCAAGGCGCTGGCCGCCTATCACGCCGCCCTGAAGACCCGGCAGGCGCCCGCCGAGACCTTTCGCTCCCTGGGCCTGGTGCTCTGGTCCATGGGGGAGCCGGGGAAAGCCCAGAGCGCCTTCCGGCAGTACATCCGCCGGCGGCCGGAGGCCGATGACCGCGCGATGGTCGAAGACTACATCAATCAGCTCAACTGAGGTTGGTCATGAGAGCGAAGATCTCCTGTCTGGTTCTGCTTCTGGTTCTTGCGTCCTGCAGCCCCTACCGCTTGGTCGAGCCGAAGCAGCAGATCATCGGCGAGCGCTACAGCGTTACCACCCCGATCGCCTGGACCGGCGCCGCGATACAAGGCGGCGAGACCTGGACCATAAACGGGCCGGCGCTGGACGAGCTGAACTTCTTCGCCGGCATTGGCGAGGGGCGCAGCCTGGTCTCGCCGGACGCCGGCACCGGCATTCCGCCGGCGTTCAAATCGCGGATGCGGGCCAACGAGGTCATGGAGCTGGTCACCGACAGCCTGGCCTATCTCGGCTTCAAGCGGGCCAAGGGCAGCAAGCTCCGCCCGGCCAAGTTCGGCCAGCTTTCCGGCTTTCGCTTCGAGTTCGTCTTCACCTCGGAGGACGGGTTGAAGTACGCCGGCAAGGCCATCGGCGCGGTCCACCAGGGCGAGCTGCACCTGATCCTGTTCTCGGCGCCCTTCACCCACTACTTCCCGACCTACAACCAGACCGTCGAGCAGATCTTCACCTCGATCGACGTGGTGTCTTAGGGCCGTCAGCTCCCCGCCTCAAGGCAAGGATCTCCAGAGGGCCCAGGCCCGGTCGGCGGCCTGGAAGTCGGCCTGCAGCGACGCCCGGACCGAGGCGATGTCGGCCGGCGTGATCGGCGGTGTCGCGGCCCGGCCCATGCCCGCCGGGCCGCCGAGCGGCCCCGGTCTCACCCAGCCGGCGCTCTGGATCTCCGCCGCGGTGACCGTGGCGGTGCCCGCCCAGACCTGGTCGGCGGTGCCCACCGCCACGAAGGTGCCGGTGGTGCCGCCGAGGTCGCAGGTGTAGTGCCAATCCCGCGCGGCCCGGTCGTAGCGCGCGGTCTGCCAGTTCCAGGCGCCGACGGCGGTGAGGTGCGCGGCCAGGGAGCGGCCCGCACTGGTCGTGGCCTGATTGAAGTCCTGCAGGTGGATGCGCTCGAAGTTGAGGCGGAACAGGCCGACCGGCGCTCGCAGCGCGATCGCGTCCCGCGCGTCCCACATCGCCGCCGCCGCCGGCGCTTCCTGGCGCTCCAGCGCGCTCAGCCAGTGGTTGTCCCGCCGGGGCGCAGCGTCTTGGCGCAGCCAGACGGTGCCATCGAACCCGAGGTCGACCGCGTTGCCGTAGTTGTGGTTGCTTTCGCCCGGTCCGGCATAGGACTGCGGAGGCCGAATCCGCGCCTGCTCGGCGAAGCTCCGCCGGCCGCCGTTCGGGGTCGTGCTGAGCACCAGCCCATGGGCCCGATGCATGGCCTGCACGAGATCCGCGACTCGGGCGCGGAACGCTGGCCGCAGGTTGGGGTCGGTCCGGATCGCCTGCGCCGCCGCATTCGCATCCGCGGCCGGGCGGCCGAGGTAGACCACCCGCTGACCCGAAAGCACCCGAAGGTCGCGCCGGTCGGCCGGCAGCAGGCGCGCCAGGCTGGTTTGCGTGTGGCCGCCGGGCGTGACGACCAGCGGGGCGATGGGGACCGCATCGCCGCCGTGGTCGGCCTGAAAGGCGCCGATTGCCGCCTCGGTGATCGGGCCGTAGCCGCCGTCTATCCGGCCGCCGAGATAGGGTCGGCCCTGCGGACCGTCGACCAGTCGCAGCGCCGCCTGCACCAGGGCCACGTCGTGACGGGCGTTGGGCTGGCCCGGCCCGACCGCTTGCGCCAGTGTCTGCACCTCGAACTCCTCCGCTTGAAACCGGTCTCGGGGACGCGGGCACCGCGTCTATTCGGGGTTCGGCGCAAGCTCCGGGCCCGAGGGGCCCGGGCGCCACTCCAGGGTCTCAGAAGTGACGGCTCCATCCGGTGCCACGCGACGCAGCGCGATGCCGCCCTCGATTGGCGCCATGCTGAGGACCTCGGGGCCGGGCCCTTCGACGCCCTTCTTGACGGCGACGAGCCCGCCGCCGTCGACGGTGAGTACGACGTGGGCGCGCTTCACGTGATCGAAGCCGGCGGTCTGATGCACCAGGACCGCCGGCCCGCCGACGCCGGTATCGATGACCTCGACGGCGACCCCGATGCTGTTCTCCTCGCGCCCGATGGCCCAGGCGGTCAGGGCCCGGGCCTTCTCGCCCGGCAGGAGGTGACCGAAGCTCGGATCGGCGGGGATCGGCGCGATCTCACCGCTTGGGGCGCGGAACGGCAAGGGATCGGAGCGGAGCTGGCCGCCCTCGATCCAGGCCGTGATCGTGATATCGCAGCCCTGCGCATCACAGGAGACCTCGGGCCTGGGGTCGGTGAGCGCCGGGCCTTCGGTCCCGGCGCGCGTGGGCAGGCCAGGAAACAAGGCCGGTCCCAGGGCCAGAACGGCGAGGAGGGCGATAGCGGGTCGCCGGTGCGGCGCGAGGCTCATCCAGGACCCTCTCCAAGGAATGCCCGTGGTCATGTCCCCGGCCACAGGTTCGCTAAGGGGTGTTCCGGGGCGGCCTTTGCTGCCCCTCAACCTCGGCGCGCACGATAGGCTGTCCGGTCGCGGAGTTCAATCTTGGCGGCCTGGCCGCGGCCTCAGGTCAGGGGCTTGCCCAGGCGGCCGGCGAGGTCCTGGATGTACTGCCAGGCGACCCGGCCCGAGCGGCTGCCGCGGGTCACCGCCCATTCCTTGGCCTCGGCGCGCAGCTGCTCGGCCGGCAGCTCCAGGCCGTAGTGGGCGGCATAGCCCTCGATCATCGCGAAGTAAGTGTCCTGGTCGCAGTTGTGGAAGCCGAGCCAGAGGCCGAAGCGGTCCGACAGGCTGACCTTCTCCTCGACCGCCTCGGACGGAGCGATCGCGGTCGAGCGCTCGTTCTCGATCATCTCCCGCGGCATGAGATGGCGCCGGTTCGAGGTCGCGTAGAACAGCACGTTCTCGGGCCGGCCCTCGATGCCGCCCTCGAGGACCGCCTTCAGGGACTTGTAGCTGGTATCCGCGCTGTCGAAGCTCAAGTCGTCGCAGAACAACAGGCAGCGCCGCTCGGCCTCGCGCAGGCGCTGCAGCAGGCGCGGCAGGCCGGGGATGTCCTCGCGGTGGATCTCGACCAGGGCCAGGGCCGGGTGGCCGCCCTCGGCCGCGCCGTCGTTGACCGCGGCGTGCACCGCCTTGACCAGTGAGCTCTTGCCCATGCCCCGGGCGCCCCAGAGCAGGGCGTTGTTGGCCGGCAGGCCGCGTGCAAAGCGGCGGGTGTTCTCGAGCAGGGTCGCCTGCTGGCGCTCGACGCCCTTCAGGAGGCCGATCTCGACCCGGTTGACCCGGGGCACCGGCTCCAGGTGGTCGCCCTCGGCGTGCCAGACGAAGGCGTCGGCGGTGTCCAGGGGGACCAGGGCCGGGGGCAGGGGCGCCAGCCGCTCGAGGGCGTCGGCGATCCGCCGCAGCAGCAGGGAAAGGTCCTTGGCCGGCGGCCTGCTCATCCGTCCTCTCCGGTCACGAAAGGCGCCCCGGAGCCCGCCCGCCGAGGCTGCCGAAGCCTATCGGCCGTCCGCCGGGGCGTCAACGCGGCCCCCGGCGATCCAGGCCGCTTCAAGAGCCCGTGAAGCCGGCGGCGAGGGGGTCGGAATCGTTGCAAAACCCGCTTGGAGAGCTATAGTCGCGCGCTGATTCCGACGAGGAGCCAAGTATGCTGATTTCCCCGGCTTACGCCCAAAGCGCGGCGGGACCTGACGCCTTCACGACCTTCGTGCCGCTGATCCTGATCGGCGTCGTCTTCTACTTCCTGCTGATCCGGCCGCAGCAGAAGCGGATCAAGGACCACCGGGCCATGGTCCAGGCGCTGCGCCGGGGCGACAAGGTGGTCACCGCCGGCGGGATCTTCGGCACCGTGACAAAGGTCGTCGACGACAACGAGCTGCAGGTCGAGATCGCCGAGAACGTCCGGATCCGGGTGGTCCGCTCGACGATCAGCGAAGTTCTGCGGAAGCCGGAGCCGGCGAACCGCAACGAGCAGACGGGCGATGGCGGCCAGGGCCAGGAGCCGGCCAAGAAGGGCGGCTTCAAGCTCTTCGGCGGCGGCAAGTCCCGCTGATTTCCCTGGAACCAGCTGGGGCGGGCCCCATTTCTCAGTCACAGCGCTCACGGATCGCGATATCCCCATGGTTCAAATCCCGAAATGGCAGGTGATCCTGGCGGCGGTCGTGGTGCTGCTGGGCTTGGCTTACGCTTCTCCCAACGCGGTTGAGCGCGATCTCACCCAGGACATCCCGAGCTGGCTGCCCAGCAAGAAGATCAACCTCGGGCTCGATCTGCGGGGCGGCTCCTACCTGCTGATGGAGGTGAAGCTCGAGGCGGCGCTGGCCGAGCGCCTGGACAACATCGCCGACGGCATCGCCTCGCCCCTGCGCCGGGCCAGGATCAAGTACAGCGCTGGCGTCCAGGACAACGAGATGTTCATCGACCTGCGCGATCCCGCCGATATGGAACGTGCCCGAGAGCTGATCCGCAACGATGTGCAGCTCTATCCGGTCTCCCAGGACGGTCCGCGGATCGTGATCGAGGTGCCCGAGGAGCGGCTCCGCGAGATCCGGACCAGCATCATGAGCCAGGTCATCGAGGTCATCGGGTTGCGCGTCAACGAGACCGGCCTGACCGAGGCCACGGTGCAGCGCCAGGGCGCCGACCGGATCCTGGTCCAGGTTCCCGGCGTCGAGGATCCGGACCGGATCAAGGAGATTCTGGGCAAGACCGCGCAGCTGACCTTCCACTTCGTCGATCCGACGGTCGACTTCAACGCGGTGCGGCCGCCGCCCGGACATGTCTTCATGCCTTCGGCAGAGGAAGAAAACGTCCGCTATGCCGTCCAGCGCCGGGCCATGGTGCGGGGCGAGAACCTGGACGATGCCCAGGCCACCTATGACCAGTACGGCCAGCCCGTGGTCTCCTTCCGCTTCGATTCCGTGGGCGCCAAGCGGTTCGGCAAGGCGACCCAGGACAACGTCGGCCGGATCTTCGCCATCGTGCTCGACGACAGGGTGATCAGCGCGCCCCGGATCCAGGAGCCGATCCTGGGCGGCAGCGGGCAGATCAGCGGCAACTTCTCGCTGCAGTCGGCGCAGGACCTGGCGCTGCTTCTGCGCGCCGGCGCCCTGCCGGCCGATGTGACCTATCTGGAGGAGCGCACGGTCGGCGCCAGCCTCGGCGAGGACTCCATTGCCGCCGGCGAGATCGCCTGCATCCTGGGCATGCTCTTCGTGATCATCTTCATGGCGATCTCCTACGGGAGCTTCGGCCTGATGGCCAATGTCGCGTTGCTCGCGAACCTGGTGATGATCGTCGCGGCGCTCTCGGTGCTCCAGGCGACTCTGACCCTGCCGGGCATCGCCGGGATCGTGCTCACCATCGGCATGGCGGTGGACGCCAACGTGCTGATCTTCGAGCGCATCCGCGAGGAGGAACGGGCCGGCCGCGGCCCGGTCACCGCCATCGACACCGGCTATCGCCGGGCGCTCACGACCATCATCGACGCCAACCTGACGACCCTGATCGCCGCCACCATCCTCTTCGTCTTCGGCACCGGCCCGATCAAGGGCTTCGCGGTGACCCTGGCGATCGGGCTGGTGACCTCGATGTTCACCGCGATCATGGTGACCCGCGTCTTCGTGGTCGGCTGGCTGCGCCGCACCAAGCCGAAGCTGCTGCCGATCTAGGGGCTGGAGAGCGAACATGGCACTGATCAAACGCCTTCCGACCGAGCCCAAGTTCAACTTTATCGGGCGCTATCGCCTGACCCTGGCCCTCTCCGCCGTGTTGGTCGTGATCTCGCTGGGGCTGTTCTTTACCGGCGGCCTGAACTACGGCGTCGATTTCCGCGGCGGCGTGATGCTCGAGGTGCGGACCAAGGACAAGGCCGACCTGGGGGCCTTGCGCAGCCAGCTCAGCGGGCTGGGCCTCGGCGAGGTGACCCTGCAGTCCCTGGACGAGGAGACGGACGTCCTGATCAACGTCCAGCGTCAGGAGGGCGGCGACGAGGCGCAGAACGCGGCCATCGCGATCATCAAGGATGCCCTGGCCGACACCGTCGTCGAGTACCGCCGCATCGAATTCGTCGGGCCGAAGGTCGGCGGCGAACTCAAGGAAGCGGCGCTGATCGCGACCATCCTCGCCCTGGGCGCCATCGCGCTCTATATCTGGTTCCGCTTCGAGTGGCAGTTCAGCCTAGCGGCGCTACTTGCCCTGACCCACGACGTGATCACCACGATCGGCTTCTTCGCCATCACCGGGCTGGAGTTCAACCTGGCCAGCGTGGCGGCGATCCTGACCATCGCCGGCTATTCGATCAACGACACCGTGGTGGTCTTCGACCGGGTCCGGGAGAGCCTGCGCAAGTACAAGAAGGTCCCGGTCGCCGAGGTCCTCAACATGGCGCTGAATGCCACCCTCTCGCGGACCCTGTTGACCTCGATCACCACCTTGCTTGCCCTGATCGCGCTCTCGGTCTTCGGCGGGCACGTGGTGCGCGGCTTCAGCCTGGCGCTGATCTGGGGCGTCGTGGTCGGCACCTATTCCTCGATCGGCGTGGCGACGCCCTTCCTCATGCTGATGAACCTGCGCCACAGCCAGGTCGCCAAGCCGGAGCCGGAAGGCACCGAGAGGGCAGCGGCGAGCTAGCAGGGCTGCGACCGAGGGCCCGATGGTCGAGGTCATAGAAGGCGGACCGAGGGATCGGCTTCTCGTCGAGGGCTACGGCAGCGGCGGATTCGAGGTCGGCGGCATCCGCCATAGCGGCTCCATCCTGATCCTTCAGGACCGGGTCCTGGACTGGCCCGTCAAGAGCGCCTCGGAGATCGACGAAGCCGCGCTGCAGCCGGTCCTGGATGCGGCAGGGGGCCTGGAGATCCTGCTGATCGGCAGCGGTGATCGCGTCGTGCTTCTGCCGACCGGCCTGCGGCAAGCCCTGCGCGACCGTGGCCTGGGCGTCGACGTCATGGCGACCGCGGCGGCCTGCCGCACCTTCAACATCCTGATGATGGAACAGCGTGCCGCGGCGGCCGCCCTGGTCGCGGTGGACTGACGGCGCCGGGGCTGAGCGGCATGGCCGAGAACGGGACCGAACCCAGGATTGCGATCGAGGAACCGGGGACCGAGGCCCTGGCCAGCCTCTTCGACAGACTGGGGCGCGAGAACCTCGAGACGTCTCCCTGGGACCGCCGGACCTTCACCGTGGCCCTTCGGGCGCCGGACGGCGCGCTGCTCGGGGGCGCCCATGCCATCCTCAACATGGGCCTGGTCGAGATCCGCGGGCTGTGGATCGAGCCAAGCTGCCGCGGGGCAGGTCACGGCCGGAGCGTCATGGCGGCCCTGGAGCGGGAGGCGCTTGACAGAGGGGTGACCCGGGCGGCGCTGGACACCTACGAATGGCAGGCCCGCGACTTCTACGAGAAGCTCGGCTACCGGATCTTCGGGACGCTCGGCTATCCGGCCGGTCCGCGGCGCTTCTACATGGAGAAGGACCTGACACCGCAGACCTGAGGCCGCTTGCGCCGCAAAGAAGAACGGGGCCCGAAGGCCCCGTCCCGCGGATCTTCTTGAGGGTCTCCTGCGATCAGGCGAAGCCGCCGTTCTGGGCGGCGACCATGCTGTAGAGCATGGGAATCGAAAGCAGGGTATTGGTGCGCGAGAACAGCATCGCGGTGCGCGCCGACTTGGCCTTGGTGTCGGCGTCGGCCTCGACGATGCCCAGGGCCCGCTTCTGGTTCGGCCAGATGATCATCCAGACGTTGAACCACATGATCGCGCCCAGCCACATGCCGATGCCGATCGCCGTGCTGGCTCCGCCGTCGGTGGTGCCCAGCAGGATGGCGTCGACGATGTAGCCGTTCATGGCGGCCAGGATCAGACCGGTCACGATGGTGGCCATGGCACCCCAGCGGAACCACCACAGGGCGGCCGGCGCGATCACCTTGCCGATCGCCGGCTTCTGCTCGTCCGGGATCTTGGGCATGTTGGGGATCTGGACGAAGTTGAAGTACCACAGCAGACCGATCCACATCACGCCGCTGAGCACGTGCAGCCAGCGGAACAGGAAGGCGAACCAGGCGTGGTCGAAGGACGGAAAGCTGACCGTCGCGCCGACCACGACGATGATCACCACCAGCAAGGCGATGCCCGCGAGCACCGTGTTCCGCAGATCGGAGAGAATTGCAGCCATTGGAACCCCCTAGCTTTGAGTCTTAGCCCAGGACAGCGCCCGCGTGACCTTGAGGCGCCATGGCAAAAGAGCTACGAACTGACAGGTCTCAGAGCCGATTCGGCCCTGCAACCTCGCCGGGGAAGGTAAGCGTTCCGCTTTGGCTTGCCAAGGGCATCGAAGCGGATAAGACCTTGCGATCCATGGAGAACAGGGATTTGGCATGGCGGCCGAGGCGGCGATCCGACCCAGCAGCGCGCTCGGGTATTGCGGCGAGGAGCTGCGCCGCTACGACCACGACCGCTATCTGGCCTGTCTCTTCGCGCCCAGGGCGGCGCGGGCCCATCTCTTCGCGCTCTACGCCTTCAACCTCGAGGTGGCCAAGACCCCGGAAGTGGTCAGCGAGGCCATGCTGGGGCGAATCCGTCTCCAGTGGTGGCGCGAGGCGATCGAGGGCATCTACGCCGGCAGCCCGCGCCAGCACGAGGTGGTCGAGCCCCTGGCCATTGCGGTCGCCGAGCGCGGCCTGACGCGCGACCACTTCGAGCGCCTGATCGACGCCCGGGAGGCGGATCTGGAGCCGGCGTCGCCGGGTTCCCTCGCGGCCCTGGAGGCCTATGCCGAGGCGACCTCCTCGACCCTGGTCTGGCTCGCCCTGGAGGTCCTCGGCGCCCAGGACGAGTCCAGCCGCCGGGCCGGACGGGGCCTAGGGATCGCCTGGGCCTATGTGGGTTTGCTGCGGGCGCTGCCCTTCCACGCCGGGCGCCGGCGGCTCTACCTGCCGCAGGACCTCATGGCGCAGGCCGGCCTGGAAGCGACCGAGGTCTTCGCCGGCCGCTCCCCGCCGGCGTTGCGGGATGTGGTGTCGCGGCTCGCGACGGAGGCCGGCCGCCACCTCGGCGAGGCCCGCAGGCTGCGCCCCAGCTTGCCCAAGGCCGCCGGCCCGGCGCTGCTGCCCGCCTGTCTGGCCGGGGGCTACCTGCGGATCCTGGCCAGGGCCGGGCACGACCCTTTCGATCCCAGGGTCCAGTCGCCGCAGCCGGGCCGGGCCTGGCGTCTGCTCTGGGCGGCGCTGACCGGCCGCTACTAGACGCCTAGGATCGCTTTTTGTGGTCGTCTGGGCAGGACGTGCCGTTGCATCGTGGAGCGGCGCTGACGCCGCCCAGAGGGCGAAAAAAAGCGCCCCTATGGGGCGGCCCAGATACAACGAACTTAGGAACCACCACACGAGAGCACGGTTCAGATTTGAAGCCGGTTCGGCTTCGAGTCATCCGCCTCTAGGGATCTTCCCTGCTGGCTCGGATGATCTCGTCGAGGTCGCAGTCTTCCGGGCTGATGTCGAGCTGCAGGCAGAGCTCGGCGACCTGCTCCTGTTCGCCCTCGGTGAAGACGCCGTCGGCCACGCAGAGGTGGCAGGCAATCCGCACTATCAGCCGCGCCGAGGCCGCGTCGCCGGCAAAGGCTTCGACGGCGTCCATCGCCCGCGCGTGGCCCTCTTCGGGCTCGCTCTTCAGGTCTTCGATCACCTTGTTGAAGTGGTTGATCGCATCGTGCACGTCGAAGGCCCGCAGCTGGCGCAGCTGCTCCAGGATCTGGTCGAGCCGCATGCGCTCGGTGAAGGAGACCTCGCCGTCGGCATAGGCGACCAGCGCGCTGGTCGCCATGGTCGCCTCCAGGAAGCGACGGTCGCGCTGGCGCGCCGAGCGCTTCTTCAATCCTTCGCGGAGCAATTCGAGCACCATGGTGATTGCTTCCTATTCGGCGGCCTGGGCCAGGCCGCCCAGCCAGGCCTGAAGATCGGCGAGGGCGCGCCGGCTCATGGCCTGCTTGCGGGCGCGGCCTTTGGGCTGGCGTCCCTGGCCTTTCGGCAGCGGCGGGAAGAGCCCGAAGTTGACGTTCATCGGCTGGAAGGTCTCGGCCGCGGCGCCGCCGGTGATATGGCCCAGCAGGGCGCCCAGCGCCGTGGTCTCGGGCGGCGTAGCGATCTCGCGGCCGAGGCGTTCGGCGGCGGCGAAGCGCCCGGTCAGGAGGCCGATGGCGGCGCTCTCGACGTAGCCCTCGACGCCGGTGATCTGGCCGGCGAAGCGCAGGCGCGGCTCGGCCTCGAGGCGGCAGGTCGCATCGAGCAGCACCGGCGAGTTGATGAAGGTGTTGCGATGGATGCCGCCCAGGCGCGCGAACTCGGCGTTCTCCAGGCCCGGGATCATGCGGAACACCCGGATCTGCTCGCCGTACTTCAGCTTGGTCTGGAAGCCGACGATGTTGTAGAGCGTGCCAAGGGCGTTGTCCTGGCGCAGCTGGACCACCGCGTGCGGCTTCTCGGGCCGGTGCGGGTCGGTCAGGCCGACCGGCTTCATCGGGCCGTAGCGCAGGGTCTCGCGGCCCCGTTCGGCCATGACCTCGATCGGCAGGCAGCCCTCGAAATAGGGCGTGTCCTTCTCCCAGTCCTTGAATTCGGTCTTCTCGGCGGCGATCAGGGCGTCGAGAAAGGCCTCGTACTGCGCCCGGTCCAGGGGGCAGTTGATGTAGTCCGCACCGGTCCCGCCCGGGCCCGGCTTGTCGTAGCGCGACTGGAACCAGGCCTTGTCGAAGTCGATGGAGTCCTTGTGGACGATGGGCGCGATGGCGTCGAAGAAGGCGAGTGCCTCCTCGCCGGTCAGCATCGCGATGGTGTCCGCCAGCGCCGGAGAGGTCAGCGGGCCGGTCGCCAGGATCACCGAGTCCCAGTCCTCCGGTGGCAGCCCGGCGACCTCCTCGCGGCGGATCTCGACCAGGGGCTCGGCCTCCAGGCGCGCGGTGACGGTCTCGGAGAAGCCGACCCGGTCGACCGCCAGTGCGGAGCCGGCCGGGACCTTGTGGGCGTCGCCGGCCGCCAGGATCAGCGAATCGCAGCGCCGCATCTCCTCGTGCAGCAGGCCGACGGCGTTGCCCTCGGCGTCGTCGGAGCGGAAGGAGTTTGAGCAGACCAGCTCGGCCAGGCCGTCCGTCAGGTGGGCTTCGGTGCCGCGCTGCGGGCGCATCTCGTGCAGGACCACCGGCACGCCGGCCCGGGCGATCTGCCAGGCGGCCTCGCTGCCGGCCAGTCCGCCGCCTACGACGTGCACCGGCTTGCCGTTCTGATTCAGACGCTTGTCGGACATTCTTCCCACCACCACCAACCCGACCGGCGGGGATCCGAACCCGCCCGACCGTCCGTCACTCCGCGCCTTTTGCCCCGACTTGTCAACAACAAGGCTGGCGCCCTTGCACGGCCCAGTTGCTGGACTTGGGTTGCAATCTGAAGGAAGATCCCTGCCGAAGGCTGCGCTTCTGGCGGGCGCGGCCAATGGGGGGCGATAGATGGCGAACGGCATGCAGGCGTGGCGGCTGGTCTGCGTTCTTGGCCTGGGTTTGGGGCTTTCCGGTTGCTTGTTCAATCACGGCAGCAACCTGCCGCGGGCCGAGGCGGCGCTGGCCTACAGCGCCCAGAACCCCTTGCAGCCCGATGACTTCACCCTTTGCCGCGACCACGGCTGTGCGACCGAACGCAAGGTCAGCCTGACCCCGACGGAATGGGCGGAGATCACCGCGCCGTTGCGTGTGGCGGCGGCGGACGCCCGCTCGGAGCGGGCGCAGGTCGCGCGGTCGGTCTCTCGCTTCGAGCTCGCGGTCGGCCCCAAGGCGGGCACCGCCGGCGACGTGGGCGGCACCTTGACCGGCTTCGGCGAGGGCGGGCAGCAGGACTGCGTCGACGAGGCGGTGACCACCACGCGCTTCCTACTCATGTTGGAGAAGGATAGGCTGCTCCGCCACCACGTCGTCAGCACGCCGGTCCATCGGGCCTGGATTCCCGGGGAGATCACCCACCTCACCGCGACCGTGGTCGAGCTGGAGGGCGGACGCGGCCGCTACGCCATCGACTCCTGGTTCCACGGCAACGGTCACCTCGCCGAAGTCGTCGGCATCGAGGCCTGGCTCGAGGGCTGGGAGCCGCCGGTCTGGCGCTTCCGAGCGACCAACGAGCGAAGCGATCTGCAGAAGCTGGCCAGCGACGGAGACGAGCGCCTCTCCAGCCAATCCAGATAGGCGGCGGGCGGAGAGGGCGTGCGGGCCGTGCCTTCAGACTGAAACAGTCTGAGCGGACTTAGGGCATTGTCCGATCAGATGGAATCGCTTTGCGATCCATCTGGCCGAATGTAATGCCCTTGTTCCAACGTGTTAGCGCACTACTCCCGGCCAGACGCAAAGGCGTCTGATCGGGAAGTGCGCTAGAGTCAGGCTTCGGAAAGGGACAGCGGTTTTTGGTCCGGCTTGTCGACCAGCTCGCCGTCGGTCGACAGGCCGTAGCGCTCGATGCGATGGGGCGTCGAAGCTTCGAGGCCGAAAACCTCGACCCAGATGTACCGTCCCAGCTCGAAGGCGAGCTCGGGGTCCTGGCCGCAATCGACGAAGAGAGCCTCGCGGGCGTGCGAGCTCAGCTTGGGCCGGATGCGCAGGGGCATTCCCCGGTCTCGGCAATAGGCCTCGATCCGGGGTGCGAAATCCCGTGACCACTTGAGAACCGGGAAGACGAGCTGGATGCCGTAGTCGCCGGGGCCGCGGATGTACTTGTCGAACTCGATGGCCAGCTTCGAGCCCGCCGCCGCGGGCCGGAGGCGCACCCAGGCGCCGCGGAAGCCGCTCCGAAGCAGGTAGGCGATGGCGGGCGCGGCCTGGGCAAGGTCGTGGTTCTCGGTTTCCCGCGCCCTGGCCTGTGTCCCGTTCCTTCGTTGTGCCTGTCGGGCGGCTTTCCTGCGCCCCGAATCCAGGAACACAAGGCCGAGGAAGAGCGTGACGATGACTGCGAGCGCGAACCAAAGATAGCCGGGCAAGGTCTCTGCTGGCGACATAATCGAGGTCCCCTGGCCAGGAGCGGACTGCCGTCGAGACCTATCCTATGTCCTCTGGGTGTAAAGCTTTGGTTAAGCGCGCCGGCAGGCCGGGCCTAGCGCTTTGCCTCGCCGGCCAGGGTGAAGACCTCCCGGTCGCCGTCGATGCCCTTGAAGGCGTGGCGGCCGAGGGAGCGGTGGGGGCGGCCGCAGCGTTCGGCCACCTTGTGGGAGAACACGATCGGCGGGTCGAGGTCGCGGGCCTTGTCCTCGATCCGGGTCACCAGGTTCACCGCCGGGCCGATGACCGTGAAGTCGAGCCGCGCCGGCGCGCCGATGTTGCCGTACATGACGTCGCCCTTGTGCAGCGCGATGCCGCAGCGCAGCGGTACCTTGCCCTCTTCCCGGCGCGCCTCGTTGAGACGTTCCAGGCCCTGCAGGGCTTCGAGGCCGGCGTCGATGGCGGCGCAGCAGGCCTTTTCGGGGCTCAAGCCGTCGGTGATCGGGAAGATCGCCAGGATCGCGTCGCCGATGAACTTCAGGATCTCGCCGCCGTGGGCCTCGATGGGGACGGCCATCTGCTCGAAGTAGCCGTTCAGCAGCGCGATCAGCTCGTCCCGTGGCAGCCGCTCGGACATCCCGGTGAAGTCGCGCAGGTCGCAGTACCACAGCACGGCGTTGATCTCCTCGCCGTCACCGCGCTTGATCGTGCCGTTGAGGATCTTGCGCCCGGTGCGCGGCCCGACGTAGGCGTCGAGCAGGCCGCGCGCCGTGCGCAGCAGATGGCGCAGCTCGAGCACGGCGCCCAGGGCCGGCAGCACGGCGTCGATCAGCGCGATGTCGGCCGCGCCGAAGCCCTGCGGGTTCTTGGTCGAGAAGCCGATGGCGTTGATCCGGCCGGTGGAGAAGGGCAGGGGGCGTATGGTGTAGTCGTGGTAGCCCTGGGTGCGCAGGTCTTCGAGGATCGGAAACGCCAGCTTGCCTTCGCCCGGTTCGATTCGAGTGTGGATCGGGGCGCCGCCTTCGTAGATGTGTCGGATCGGGCTCACCATGTAGAGCGGCGAGACCTCGATTCCGTGCTCGCGGTCCATCTCCTGCGCGCCGCCGGCCTCGCGGTGCCAGAAGATGCCGCTGGTCCGGATCTGGGGGTGAAGCTGCGGCGAGTGGAAGGTCGCCCGGTCCAAAGGCAGGCCGGCCTCGACCAGGCGCCGACAGAACTGGTCGAAGATCAGGGTCGGCCGAGTGCTGCGCAACCGCTCTTCCAAGAGCCAGTCGACGATGGCCCGGCGCGGGGTCTTGGATCCGCAAACGGACTTCTCGCGACGGCCCAGGTCCGGGCCTTCCGCGTCGGGGGCGTCATTCATGTGTTCCGCCACGCTTCGTATGGGCACGGTGCCGTGCCTCTTTTCACCTCCCAATATGGGTGGCCTCGGGCGGACGACCAAACGTCCAAATCGTGCAGAGGCTCAGGCGGTCTTCTTCGGTTGGGGCAGGCGGGCCTGCAGCAGGGGGGCCAGGTACTGGCCGGTGTAGCTGCTCGCCGTGCCGGCGATGTCCTCCGGCGTGCCGGTGGCGATGATCTCGCCGCCCTTGTCGCCGCCCTCGGGGCCGAGGTCCAGGACCCAGTCGGCGGTCTTGATGACCTCGAGGTTGTGCTCGATGACGACCACCGTGTTGCCCTGCTCGACCAGAGCGTGGAGCACCTCGAGCAGCTTGCGGACGTCCTCGAAGTGCAGGCCGGTGGTCGGCTCGTCCAGGATGTAGAGGGTGCGGCCCGTGGCCCGGCGCGACAGCTCCTTGGCCAGCTTGACCCGCTGGGCCTCGCCGCCGGAGAGCGTGGTCGCCGGCTGGCCGACGTGGATGTAGCCGAGGCCGACCCGGGACAGGGTCTCCAGCTTGTTGCGGATCGCCGGCACCGCCTTGAAGAACGCCAGAGCTTCTTCGACCGTCATGTCAAGGACGTCGGCGATACTCTTGCCCTTGAAATGAATTTCCAGGGTCTCGCGGTTGTAGCGCTGGCCCTTGCAGACGTCGCACTGGACGTAGACGTCGGGCAAAAAGTGCATCTCGATCTTGATCACGCCGTCGCCCTGGCAGGCCTCGCAGCGGCCGCCCTTGACGTTGAAGGAGAAGCGGCCGGGCTTGTAGCCGCGCGCCCCGGCCTCCGGCAGCCCGGCGAACCAGTCGCGGATCGGGGTGAAGGCGCCGGTGTAGGTCGCCGGGTTGGAGCGCGGCGTGCGGCCGATGGGCGACTGGTCGATGTCGATGATCTTGTCCAGGTGCTCTAGCCCGGTGATCTTGTCGTGGGCGCCGGGCTGGCCGCGGGCGCCGTGCAGTCGCCGGGCCAGGGCCTTGTAGAGGGTCTCGATGATCAGGGTCGACTTGCCGCTGCCCGAGACCCCGGTGATGCAGGTGAAGGTGCCCAGCGGGATCTCCGCCGCGACGCCCTTGAGGTTGTGGGCGCTGGCGCCAGCGATGCGGATCGACTGCCTGCGGTGCCCCTTGCGCCGGGTCTTGGGCAGGGGGATCTGGCGGATGCCGGTCAGGTACTGGCCGGTCAGGCTGTCCGGGCTCTGCATGATGCGGTCCGGCCGGCCGACGGCGATGACCTCGCCGCCGTGGGTGCCGGCGGCGGGGCCCATGTCGACCACGTAGTCGGCCTCGCGGATCGCCTCCTCGTCATGCTCGACCACGATCACCGTGTTGCCCAGGTCGCGCAGCCGCTTGAGGGTCTCCAGCAGGCGGGCGTTGTCGCGCTGGTGCAGGCCGATCGAGGGTTCGTCCAGGACGTAGAGCACGCCGGTCAGGCCCGAGCCGATCTGCGAGGCCAGGCGGATCCGCTGGCTCTCGCCGCCGGACAAGGTGCCGGAGGCGCGCGACAGGGTCAGATAGCCCAGGCCGACGCTGCGCAGGAACCCGAGGCGCTCGTTGATCTCCTTGAGGATCCGCTGGGCGATCTCACGGCGCTTCGGCGTCAGGTGCTCGGGCACGGCCTCGAACCAGTCGCCCGCCTCTGCGACCGACATCTCGGCGACTTCGCTGATGTGCAGCCGGGCGATCTTGACCGCCAGGGCCTCGGGCTTGAGGCGGGCGCCGTCGCAGGCCTCGCAGGGCTTGGTCGCCTGGTACTTGGAGAGCTCGTCCCGGACCCAGTCGCTGTCGGTCTCCAGCCAGCGCCGCTCCATGTTGGGGATCACGCCCTCAAAGGGCTTTCGGGTCTCGTAGCTGCGCAGGCCGTCGTCGTAGCGCAGGGTGACGATTGCGTCGCCAGTGCCGAAGAGGATCGCCTCGCGGACCGGCGCCGGCAGGTCGCGCCAGGGCTCGTGGGTCGAGACCTTGAAGTGCCGCGCGAGGCTGTCCAAGGTCTGGCTGTAGTACTGCGAGGTCGAATGGGCCCAGGGCGCGATCACGCCCTCGCTGAGGCTCTTGTCCGCGTCCGGCACCACCAGGTCGGCGTCCATGTACATGGTCGTGCCCAGACCGTCGCAGGCGGGGCAGGCGCCGAAGGGGTTGTTGAAGGAGAAGAGCCGCGGCTCGATCTCGTCAATGGTGAAGCCCGAGACGGGACAGGCGAAGCGGGCCGAGAAGGTGGTGCGCGCGCCGCCGTCGGCGTCCTCGACGAAGGCCAGGCCGTCGGCCAGGTTGAGCGCGGTCTCGAAGCTGTCGGCCAGGCGCTGCTCCAGGTCCGGGCGCAGGACCAGGCGGTCGACCACGACCTCGATGTCGTGCTTGCGCTTCTTGTCCAGGGCCGGCGCCTCGTCGATCTCGTGGATCCGGCCGTCGATCTTGACCCGCTGGAAGCCGCGCTTCTGCAGCTCGGCCAGCTCCTTGCGGTACTCGCCCTTGCGGCCGCGCACGATGGGCGCCAGCAGGTAGAGCCGGGTGCCCTCCGGCATCTCCATGACCCGGTCGACCATCTGGCTGACGGTCTGGCTCTCGATCGGCAGGCCGGTCGCCGGGGAATAGGGCACGCCGACCCGGGCGAAGAGCAGGCGCATGTAGTCGTAGATCTCGGTCACGGTGCCGACCGTCGAGCGCGGGTTGCGCGAGGTCGTCTTCTGCTCGATCGAGATCGCCGGCGAGAGCCCCTCGATGGAATCGACGTCGGGCTTCTGCATCAGCTCGAGGAACTGCCGGGCGTAGGCCGAGAGCGATTCGACGTAGCGCCGCTGGCCCTCGGCGTAGATGGTGTCGAAGGCGAGGGAGGATTTGCCCGAGCCGGAGAGCCCCGTGATCACCACCAGCTTGTCGCGCGGCAGGTCGAGGTCGACGTTCTTCAGGTTATGTTCGCGCGCCCCGCGGACAGCGATTCTGGCTCCGTGGAGCCCGGTTGCGTCGATCACGGATCTGGTCACCCTATGAGGTCGTCTTGGTCTTCCCGGTTGGTCCCACTATGGGCGATTGGCCCGGCAAAATCGAGCCTCCCGGACAGCCAAGCGCCAAGCTCCTGACATAGCTGGAGACTTTTCCGGGGCTTGGCAAGAGCCGCGCTTGCGTTATCATGTTCACTGTATGTTCTGGGGTGCGACTCGGGCGTTTTGGCTCGTCTTGCAGAACGTTACGCAGGGTCGTTGCCTGTGGATCGTTGGCCTTTGCGCGATCCGGGTGCGGTCGCTAGAGTCCGCGAAAGAATCGAGGAAGGAGCGCCGAAACATGGCGGGGAGCGTCAACAAGGTCATTCTGGTCGGCAACCTGGGGCGGGATCCGGAGATCCGCACGACCAACGACGGCACCAAGGTCGCCAACCTGTCGCTGGCGACCAGCGAGAGCTGGCGCGACCGCAATAGCGGCGAGCGGCGCGAGCGGACCGAATGGCACCGGGTGGTGATCTTCAACGACCGCTTGGTCGACGTCGTCGAGAAGTACTTGAACAAGGGCTCCAAGATCTACGTCGAGGGCCAGCTCCAGACCCGCAAGTGGACCGACAGGGACGGCCAGGAGCGCTATACCACAGAGGTCGTGCTGCAGCGCTTCCGCGGCGAGCTGACCATGCTGGACGGCCGGAGCGGCGGCGGCGGGGGCGACTTCGGCGGCGGCGGTGGTGGCGGCCAGGACTTCGGCGGAGGCGGCGGGGCGCCCTCCGGCGGCGGCGCCGGCGACCTCGACGACGACATCCCGTTTTAGCGGGCGCTGAGCACTTGCAACACCCACCACTGTCATTGCCGGACTTGATCCGGCAATCCATAGGCTGGCAGCAGGGCGCGGTGGCTGCCATGGATGCCCGGATCAAGTCCGGGCATGACAGCGAGGGACTACGGCCCGATCGCTGTCCCTGGGATACGCGAGGCCATGACCGGCGCTAGCCTCCAGCAGTCCGACGCCTCCGAGCTCCGCGGCATCTTGCCGGCACAGGGGATCGAGGGGGCGATCGCGGCGGGTCAGATCACGGCCGCGGCGCCGATCGAGGCGGAGCAGGTGCAGCCGGCGAGCCTCGACCTGCGGATCGGGGCGGAGGCCTACCGGGTCCAGGCGAGCTTCCTGCCCGGGCCGGAGGCCAGCGTCATGGAGCGGGTGGCGGCGCTGGAGATGCACCGGCTCGACCTGACCGCGCCGGCGGTCCTCGAGCGCGGCTGCGTCTACATCGTGCCGCTGCAGGAATCCCTGGCGCTGCCGGCGGAGCTCTCTGCGCGCGCCAATCCCAAGAGCAGCACCGGGCGCCTCGACGTCTTCGCGCGCCTGATCACCGACCGGGGCCGCGCCTTCGAGGACATCCCGGCCGGCTACCAAGGGCCGCTCTACGCCGAGATCTCGCCGCGCACCTTCAGCGTCCTGCTGCGCGCCGGCGATCGCCTGAACCAGCTGCGCCTGATCAGCGGCGGCCCGGCGCCCGGCGACGCCCTGCTGGCCCAGGTGCACGCGCAGCACAAGCTGGTCTACGCCGCCGACGACCGGCCCGAGGACCCGCTGATCTCCGGCGGGCTCTGGATGTCCCTCGACCTCGCCCTCGGCGAGGTGGTGGGCTACCGGGCCAAGCGCCACGCGCCGATCATCGACCTGGCCAAGCGGCGCCACTACGAGGTGCTCGACTTCTGGGACCCGATCCCGGCACGCCCCGGCGGCCTGATTCTCAACCCGGACGACTTCTACATCTTGGCCTCCAAGGAGCGGATCCGGGTGCCGCCGGACTACGCCGCCGAGATGGTTGCCTACGACACCTCGGTCGGCGAGTACCGGGCGCACTACGCCGGGTTCTTCGATCCAGGCTTCGGCTACGGCGAGGGCGAGATCCTGGGCACCCGGGCGGTGCTGGAGGTGCGCTCCCACGAGGTGCCCTTCCTCCTGGAGGACGGCCAGGTCGTCGGGCGCCTGCTCTACGAGCCGCTGACCGAACGCCCGGCCCAAGTCTACGGCCAGGGCATCGGCTCCTCCTATCAGCGCCAGTCCCTGGCCTTGGCCAAGCAGTTCAAGTCTCCCGGGCTTTCGGCATCGTAATGCGCTGGTCATCCTGGCTGGGCATCTCTCGCGGAAAGCGGGCGGTTGTGCCAACGAGGCAGCGCGACAGGCTCCGGATTCACGGTGTTCATTCGGTCGAAGGGCCGGCAGCACGCGCGATCTTCATAGAGGCCACTCGGAATGAGTTGGAAGCCGCCGGTTTCGAGCTGGATCGCGACCGCCGCTTCGCCAGGCGGGCGTCCGAGGAGATCACTCATCTACTGGCGCTCATGCCCTTTAAGGGGAAAACCTATGGCTTTCAGTGGGGTGTCTCCCTCAGCTTCCTGCCACACGCCTGGAAGCGTCGGCCGGAATGGCATCGGACGGTCCGCGGGGCCCGAATGGATCTGTTTCATCTGCTGTACGACGATTTCCTGGTGAAAGACCCAGACCCAGAAGCCAAGCCCGGCGAAATCGACGGCCTCTATGGCGAAGCCGTCTTGCGTGAAGACCTCAGAATGGCCTGGACGACGCAACGGCAGCGGCTTTTCGACTGGTTCGAAAGAGCCACCGATGTTCAGGGCGTCGCAGCGATAGCAGGAGAGCAGTCGGCCTATTTCGATGCGGCCAATGGCTACCTGCATTGGCCGACCCCACGTCTGGTTCAGGCCTTCTGCTTGGCGAGGCTAGGGCGGCGTGACGAGGCGAGCGCCCTTCTGGAGCTCGAAATCTCAAAGAGCGAAGGGGAACTCAATCCGGTGGACGGCCTTCGGTCGGCATTCGAGATCGTCTTAAGCAGGGGTGGAACAGAGAGCTAGGAGGCGGTTTCCCGGCCCTGGTAGAGCAGTTCAAGAACCCCGATTCGCAGGCGCGAGACGGGTGACTGTGGCGGGCCATGGAAGGGCTCGCAAAGGCTCGAATTTCTCGCTGTGAATCAAAGCTCTAGAAGTCGTTTCTGGCCCCCCCTCAAGCATTGTTCGCACCTGCGGCAACTGCTATAAACCAGTCGGCCGGCATCTCGCGATGCGGCCTCGATTCCGCGCTTTGCCTCGGCCACCAAGAGGCGCCCAGGGGCTGCCCCCCCTGAGGTTCATTCAGCCATCAGGAACAGACTTCTTGGACACGCCCACGCCTTTGCCGCCTGACTTCGACGTAGAGCCGGTCACGATCGAAGACGAGATGCGGCGCTCCTACCTCGATTACGCCATGAGCGTGATCGTGTCGCGGGCGCTGCCGGACGTCCGCGACGGCCTGAAGCCGGTCCACCGGCGCATCCTCTACGGGATGAAGGAGCAGGGCAACGACTGGAACCGCGCCTACCGGAAGTGCGCCAAGACGGTCGGCGAGGTCATGGGCAACTACCATCCCCACGGCGACAACGCGATCTACGACGCCCTGGTGCGCATGGCGCAGGACTTCTCCATGCGGCTGCCGCTGGTCGACGGCCAGGGCAACTTTGGCTCGATGGACGGTGACGCCGCGGCGGCGATGCGCTACACGGAATCGCGCCTCACCCGGGTCGCCAGCGACGGCCTGCTGGAGGATATCGACAAGAACACCGTCGACTTCCAGCCCAACTACGACGAGACGAGCAAGGAGCCGGTGGTCCTGCCGGCGCGCTTTCCCAACCTGCTGGTCAACGGCGCCGGCGGCATCGCGGTCGGCATGGCGACCAACATCCCGCCGCACAACCTGGGCGAGGTGATCGACGCCTGCTGCGCCTACGTGGACGACCCGGCGATCTCGATCGACGCCCTGATCGACATCGTGCCCGGTCCGGACTTCCCCACCGGCGGGGTGATCCTGGGCCGGGCCGGCATCCGCGAGGCCTATCACAAGGGCCGCGGCTCGGTGGTGATCCGCGCCAAGGCGACGGTCGAGGAGCTGCCAAAGGACCGTTCGGCGATCGTCTTCACCGAGATCCCCTACCAGGTGAACAAGAGCCGCCTGGCGGCGAGGATCGGCGAGCTGGCGCGCGAGAAGACCATCGAAGGCATCTCCGACATCCGCGACGAGAGCAATCGCGAAGGCGTGCGCCTGGTGATCGAGGTTCGGCGCGACGCCATGCCCGAGATCGTCCTGAACCAGCTCTACCGCTATACCGCGCTGCAAACCTCCTTCGGCGTCAACATGCTGGCCATCGACAACGGCCGGCCGGGCATGATGACCCTGAAGGAGATCATCGGCGCCTTCGTCCGCTTCCGCGAAGAGGTCATCACCCGGCGCACGATCTTCGACCTCGGCAAGGCGCGGGAGCGGGCCCACATCCTGGCCGGCCTAGCCATCGCCGTGGCCAACATCGACGAGGTGATCCGCCTGATCCGGGCCGCGCCGGATCCCAACGCGGCGCGCGAGGCCTTGCTGGCGCGGTCCTGGCCGGCCGAGGAGGTCGCCGACCTGATCGCCCTGATCGACGAGCCCGGACACAAGGTCGCCGCGGACGGCACCTACCGTCTCTCGGAGGCCCAGGCACGGGCCATCCTGGACCTGCGCCTGCAGCGCCTGACCGGCCTGGAGCGGGAGAAGATCGCCGACGAGCTGAAGGCGCTGGCGGCGCAGATCCTCGACCTGCTCGACATCCTGGGGTCCCGCGAGCGGCTGCTCTCGGTCCTGCGCGGTGAGCTGGTCGAGATCAAGGAGCGCTTCGGCGATCCCCGGCGCACGACCATCGAGGACGTCGAGTTCGAGCACGACGTCGAGGACCTGATCCAGCGCGAGGACATGGTCGTCACCGTCACCCACAACGGCTACATCAAGCGCGTGCCGCTCTCGACCTATCGCTCGCAGCGCCGCGGCGGCAAGGGCCGCGCCGGCATGTCGACCCGAGACGGCGACTTCGTCAGCCGCGTCTTCGTCTGCTCGACCCATACCCCGGTGCTGTTCTTCTCCTCGCGCGGCATGGCTTACAAGCTCAAGGTCTACAAGCTGCCGGTCGCCTCGCCGCAGGCGCGGGGCCGGCCGATGGTCAACCTGCTGCCGCTGCAGGAGGGCGAGACCATCACCACGACCATGGCCATGCCCGAGGACGAGGACACCTGGGACGCCTTCTTCGTCATGTTCGCCACCTCGGCCGGAACGGTGCGGCGCAACCGTCTGTCGGACTTCGTCCGGGTCCAGGCCAACGGCAAGATCGCCATGAAGCTGGAGGAGGGTGCGCGGCTGGTCAGCGTGCAGACCTGCAACGAGGACCAGGACGTGCTGCTCGCCACCGCGGCCGGCAAGTGCGTGCGCTTCCCGATGGACGACGTCCGGCTCTTCGCCGGCCGGACCTCGGCAGGCGTGCGGGGCATCAAGCTGGCCGCCGACGACCATGTCATCTCGATGTCGATCCTCGACCATGTCGAGGTCGAGACCGAGGAGCGCGACGCCTACTTCCTTCGAGACCGGGACGAGGACCAGCTCTCCGAGGCAGCCCTGGCGGCGAAGCGCGGCCTGGACCCGGCGCGGGCCGAGGAGCTGGCCGGCAAGGAGCAGTTCATCCTCGCGATTGCCGAGGACGGCCTGGGCAAGCGCAGCTCGGCCTACGAGTACCGGATCACCGCGCGCGGCGGCAAGGGTATCGACAACCTCGACCTCAGCCGCGGCCGGAAGGGCAGCGACTCTCGGGTGGTCGCGGCCTTCCCGGTCGAGCAGGAGGATCAGATCATGCTGGTCTCCGACGGCGGCCAGATCATCCGGGTCGGAGTCCAGGACATCAGCCTGCAGCGGCGCGCCACCCGCGGCGTGCGCATCTTCCACGTGGCCGAGGACGAGCGGGTGGTCTCGGTGACGCGGCTGGAAGACGAGAACGGCCAGGACGAGGAAGCGGTGTCGGACCCCGGGTCGGAGGAGGGGGCGTCATGACCCAGCGCAAGCCCCTGGTCGGGGTCTACCCGGGGACCTTTGATCCGATCACTTTCGGGCACATGGACATTATTTCCCGCGCCACGCGGGTGGTCGACCACCTAATCGTCGCGGTGGCGCACAACGCCGGCAAGGGGCCGCTGTTCTCGATCGACGAGCGGGTCCAGATGGTCCGAGAGGAGCTCGGCGCGATCGAGACCAACAGCGCCGAAGTCGAGGTCCGATCGTTCCGCAACCTGCTGATGCACTTCACCCAGGAAGTCGGCGCCCGGGTCATCATCCGCGGCCTGCGGGCGGTCTCGGACTTCGAGTATGAGTTCCAGATGGCGTCCATGAACGCACGCCTGGACCCCGACGTCGAGACGGTCTTCCTCACCGCCTCGGAGCGTCAGCAGTTCATCGCCTCGCGCCTGGTCAAGGAGATCGCGGTGTTGGGCGGCGACATCACCAGCTTCGTCAGCCCGCGGGTGGCCGAGCACGTGCGGGCGCGCTGTGCCAACCCGCGCGACCTCGATTAGCCCCTGACGGGGTCTCTTACTGCGCGATGTCGATCTGGCGTCTCTTGGTGTAGAGCAGCCTGACCAGATCGTATTCGTAGGGCGAGCCGGATTCCCAGTAGCGGAAATTGATCCGGCTGCGCGTGTCGACCGCGCGCAGGCCGGTGATCACCGGATAGCGTTGTTCGATCGTGGCCATGTTGAAGGGGTCGACGAGCGCGAACGCGACGGTGTCGCCGATCAGTCCGACCGTATCGCGCAGGTTCGAAGGCCCGAAGATCGGCAGGACGAGGTAGGGACCGCCCGGCACGCCGTAGCGGCCCAGGGTCTGGCCCAGGTCCTCGCGGATCTGCTGGATCCCCATCTCGCTGGCGATGTCGATCAGGCCGCCCAGCCCCAGAATGGTGTTCAGCGAGAAGCGCAGCGCGGCGCGGCCCGCCCGGATCGGCTTCAGCTGCAGGGCGCCGTTGGCGAATGTGATGAGCTCGGTGATGTTGGAGAAGAAGTTGGAAACGCCCTTTTGCGCGAGGTCCGGAGTGACGGTCTGGTAGGCTTCGACGACGGGCAGGAAGACGAAGCGGTCGAACTCGGTATTGAAGTTGTAGACCGCCCGGTTGAAGCCCTCCAGGGGATCCGAGACCTCGATCGGATGCTGCTCCGAGCGGTCGATGAACTCGTCGGCCGGGTATACCGGCGGGTCCAGATCCGCCGCCGTTCGCTCCCCACCGGCGCAGGCGAGGAGCGGCAAGGTGAGCAGGAGCGCCGAGAAGATCCGAAGGATGGATTTGCCAGGCTTCCGCATCGATCGGCGTCAGTCCCTGAAGAAGCGGACGATGCGGGCGACGACTGTGTGGTGCTCGAGATTCCCCATGTGGCCGCCGGTCGGAAAGATGGTTGCCCGGTTGCCGAAGACCTGACGCAGGTAGTCGATCTCGCCGCGGGCCAGGATGATGTCGTCTTCGTTGTGGATCAGGCCGATTTTGTCAGTCGCCCTCAGGTAGGGCTCGATCGCCCTGAAGCTGGCCTCCTCGATCAGGGCTTCCTTGGTCAGTCCCGGCTCGCGGTCCCGGAAGTAGGGGTAGAAGAAGCGGTCGAGGTAGTTGCGGAAACCGACCTCCCGGCCGAGGATAAAGAAGTCCGTTAGGGAAGAGGTCGCATGAAGCTGCCGGTTGCGAGGCACGATGAAGCCGAAGCGCGACATCACGTCGGCGGTCAGGATCATGTCGTTTGCCGAGAGGCGGAAGGCGACGCCGACCAGCGCCGCCAGGTCGGTCTCCTCGGGTTCCTTGCGAAGATAGACGCGATAGAGGAAGTCCTGTGAGAAGTCCACGGCGTCGAGCTCGACGTAGACCTCGGCGAAATCCTGGAAGACCTGGTCGAAGAAGGCGCTGAAGTTGGCCATCCCGCCGGGGATGTTCTGCTCTGCCAGATCGTCGAGAAGCCCGATCGAGTTGAACAGGCTGACCGGCGGATTGATCAGCAGGACCTTGCCGAAGCCGAAGGCGCGCTCGGCCTCGTCCAGCTGCGCGACGAAGGGGGCCTGCCAGGCGCCGAGGCTGGCGCCGGCCAGGTGGAACGCCGTCACCTCGACCTCGTCCTTCACCTCGGCGTAGGCCAACTGCATCGTCCGATAGAGGTCTTTGGCGTCGTCCCCGATCCGGCCCGGCACGCCGGTCGTCGAGGCGTTGCGGATGAAGTTCGGGTTGGTCGGCGAGGGCACGCTGATGACGTGGAGGCCCGCGGCGGTCAGGATGCGGGTGAGCAGCCGGCTGGTCGGCGAGATGTCGCTGCCGCCGGTCCCGGCGATGACGAAGACCAGCGGCGCCGGGCCCTCCTGCTTCGCAATCGAGAAGCGAAGCGCCCTGTCGTACCAGAACACGTCGGGCGGCGAGCGGCCCTCGAAGACGGTCAGATCGTGACGAACCGTGACCACGTCCTGCTCTTCGGGAAGATCGGCCTTGTAGCCGGTCGGCGTACCCACCACCGTCGCGGCGAAGGGGTTGACGAAGGGATAGTCGTAGTCCCGGTCGACCACCAGGAGTCGCTCTGTCTCGAAGGGCGGATTCGTCGTGCTCGCGCAGGCCGCGACCAGCAGCAACAGTGGGCCAAAAAAAATGGCCGAGAGGGCTCGCATGAAACCACCAACCATGCTCCAACCTTAACGGCTGCTGCTCTGGAGGCAACAAGGTATCTTTCCTCGCGCGACCGGCGTCGCGGTCTCGCGGTTGCGGCCGTGCTAGGTGTGCAGCCGGTAGACCTCGAGCGCGTCACTCTTGCCGCGGACCTCGAAGCGGCCGGCGAAGTCCAGCTTGAACCCGTCGTCCAGGCGCCCGGCGGTGGCGCCGCTGACCAGGATGACGACGTCCTCGCCCTCGCCCATGTCCTTGCCGAGGGCCTCCAGGCGCTGGCTGCTGTTCACGGTGTCGCCGACGATGGTGTAGTTGATCCGGCCCGGCCAGCCGATGTTGCCGACCACCACGGGCCCGGTGTGGATGCCGATCCGGAGTCGGACCGGGGGCTTGCCTTCGGCCCGCCGCTTGTCGTTGTCGGCGGTCACCGCGGCGGCCATCGCCAGGGCCGCGCGGCAGGCCCGGGCCGCCGTGTCGGGCTGCGGATCCGGGGCGCCCCAGAAGGCCATGAGGGCGTCGCCGATGAACTTGTCCACCGTGCCGTCCTCGGTTTCGACGCAGGATCCCAGCAGGGCGAAGTGCTGGTTGAGGAAGGCCGCGACCTCGGCGGCCGGGATGTGCTCGGACAAGCGGGTGAAATCGGCGATGTCGGTGAAGAGGATGGTCAGCTCGCGCTCCTCGGAGGTCACCGCCTGTTCGCCGCCGGCCTGGATCAGGCGGGTGACCAGCCGGCGCGGGACGTAGGTCTCGAATGACTTGAGGCTGGCGAGCATTGCGTTGAAGGCCTGGGCCTGGTTGTCCAGCTCCCGCAGCCGGCTCGGCCCCAGGGTGTCGACGTGGGCGAGGTCGAGGTGCCCGATACGGGCGGTGCCTTCGGCGACCCGACGGATTGGCCTGGCGATCAGGCGCCCCAGAAGAAATGCCGCGGCCACGGCCAGGACCAGGAGGAGCAGGCTCCATTCGATCGAGCGCACCAGCCGGTCGACGACATTGTCGGCGGTCAGCAGGAACCAAGCGCCGATGTACCAAGGCTTCGGGCCGTAGTCTGCGAGCTCGCGGTAGACGAAGGCGTATTCCTGGTCGCCCAGTTCGGTTCGTACAACCGTGGCATCCAGGCCCTCGGCGCTGAGGCCCTCGATCGGCCGGCCGTTCCAGATCTCTGCCAGGACCGGATCGCCGACCCGGTCGAGCCGAACCACTGGGCTTTCCGGCGACTGATCCGGATGAGCGGAAACGAGGTTGGGGTGGGCCAAGACACCGTCGGTTCCCTCCAGGACGAAGGCGGTGCCTTCGAGGATCCGGCTCAGGTCGGCGGCCAGCGCCGAAAGGTCCTGTACGGAGATCGTGGCGACGAGCAGGCCGACGGTCTCGCCGTCGTGGCGGAGCGGCTGGCGAAGGTTGATCCGGGGCGCGTTTCCGCGGAACACCGTCTTGCCCCAGACGGCGCCTTCGCTGGTCTTCATCTCCTCGGCCGTGGCGCGCATCAGCGGGTCGTCGCTGAACTCGCCCTCCATGATCCCGCTGGTGCCGTCCGCTTCGCGCCAGACGGCGAAGCGACGCAGGTCCGTGTCCCAGGTGAGGAGGGCGGTGATCTGGGGCGTGCCGGCCACGGCACCGGTCAAGAGGTCCCGCAAGCGCGCCCGGTCCTGCAGGTCGATCGCGCCGCTTTCGATTTGACGGGCGATGAAGGCGGCCTGATCTCGGGCCGGCTCCAGGTGGTCGCGCAGGCTGCGGTCCATGTACTCCACCACCAGGGCGGTGACTTCGCCCAGCAGCTGGAAGGTATTCCGCTGACTGGCCGAGACCTGGATGGTGATGACCAGGACCACCGACAGCAGGACCAGCAACGCCATGCTGGCCGCCAGCACCAGGGTCACCGAGGGACGCCAGAGCCGGTCCGGGCCGCGACCCGCGGCCTCCGGCGTCTCGATCAGCTGCCTGCCATCCCCCGGCATCGCCTGGTCCCCGATTTGCAGCCGCGCCTCAAGACAGCGCGATCCTAGAAGATCCGCAAAGCGCTGCCTAGGCAAGCGCTGCGCCCCCGGCCCGGGCGCCGCGGGACCGAAAGGGCGCCGGGGGCGGCGCAGGCCTGGCCCCGGTTGACCCGTCGAGGCCGGCTGCTTATCTTCCGCCCCGAATCGGTGCCAAGTTGCCCACGCCCTCTCGGGGCCCGTAGCTCAGTTGGTAGAGCAACTGACTTTTAATCAGTAGGTCCTAGGTTCGAATCCTAGCGGGCTCACCAATTTTTTCAAATGGTTAGGCGGCATTCTTCTCCAAGCTGGAGTTCTAGCTCCCATGTAGCAACCAAACGGTCGCAATTGAGATCGGAAGAGGTTTACGATCTTGTGTGCCTTGGCAAGAACAGGACCTTGGGAGCAGGAATCTTGGCAGGCAAATCGAGATCACGACGGCGTTGTGGCGCACGACGAAAGCACGATGACCAGGCTTGCCAGGCACCAGCGTATCCGAATGGTCGCTGCAAGCTATGGCGGGCTCTCTACCGGCCCGAAGACACGGGAGAGTCGTGATCGTATTGCTGCAGCTCAGCGCGTTAGGTGGTCGAAATGGCATGCGGCTCGAGACGCTGAAACCTCTTGGGCTGCATCCACATGGCTATGGCGCAGGAGAGATCCCTAACCTCGCCAGTAGGTACCGTGCCCCCACCTCTCTTTGAGTCTGTACCCCCTCCTGATAGTATCTGCACCCAAGGCTAAATCCGGATTTGCTTGATGCAGGAGCCTGGAGTTCTGGTAGGCGCCTCAAGATCACAGCTCGCGGGCCATCGAGGAGTGTATCAGCGTTCCTCGAGGAGGAGATGCCCGCAAGCACTCGGCGCAAGACGTCGAGGTAGACGACTTCCCCGTCTTCGACGCAGCTGTTGAGCTCTCGGGTACAAGGACTCCCTAGAGCGGGATGACATGAAGCCGATCCAGCTTCATGTCTGAATCTCGCTCTCTTTCAACAGTTTAGAGCACGATTCAGACAAGAGGTCGATTCGACCTCATGTCATCGTGCTCTAGCTACCTGACTCAAGGTGTCCAAGCCTGTCAGCTCGTCATGTCTGGCACAGGGTCCAAAACTGCACGACGTTGATCGCAAGCCGGGTATGTTCTTTACCTGGACCGGTGACGCTGTCGATGGAGGTGAGGTATGTCCAGGTCACCACCTGGCGGCGGCGGGCGGAAGAGGACGAAGGGGGAGACCGCACTAAGGCTGCATCGGCTGTGTCGGGGCAAGATCCAGACTCTGCCGAAATGCCCGCTGCGGGGGCTCGAGGACCTCGCCGTCTGGTACACGCCTGGCGTGGCCGCCGCCTCACGTGCGATCGCCGTCGAACCCGATCGCGTTTATGAGCTCACCAACAGGGGCAACTCGGTCGCCGTGCTGACGGATGGAAGCCGCGTCCTCGGCCTCGGCGACATCGGCCCGGAGGCGGCTCTTCCGGTGATGGAAGGCAAGGCTTTGCTGTTCAAGCATTTCGGCGGAGTCGATGCGATCCCCATCTGCATCGCCGCTCAAGCGGAGGCCGAGATCGTCGCCCTCGCGCAGGCGCTGGTGCCTTCCTTTGGCGGCATCAACCTGGAAGACATCTGCGCCCCGAAATGCTTCCGGATCCTCGACGCTCTGCGCGCCGAGCTTCCCATCCCCGTCTGGCACGACGACCAGCAGGGAACGGCCATCGTCGTCCTTGCCGGTCTCGTCAATGCGCTGGAGGTCCTGGGGAAGCGGCTCGCCGACGTGCAGATCGCGCTCATCGGGATCGGCGCCGCCAACATGTCGGTCTACCGCCTGCTCATCGCCGAGGGCGCCCAGCCCGAGCAGATCATCGCCTGCGACAGCAAGGGGACGCTGCATGACGCGCGCGAGGACCTGAAAGCCGCACGTGAAGGCTATCGGGAGAAATGGCAGGTCTGCCGCGAGACGAACCCGAAGCGGATCGCTGGCGGCGTCTTGGAAGCGCTCCGAGGCGCGGACGTCTGCCTGGCCTTCTCGCAGCCCGGGCCCAACATCATTCCAGCCCAGGCGATCAAAGCGATGGCGCGTGATCCGATCGTCTTTGCCTGCGCCAATCCGGTGCCCGAGATCTGGCCCCACGAGGCGCAGGCGGCGGGGGCCAGGATCATCGCGACAGGGCGCAGCGATTTCGAGAATCAGGTCAACAATTCTCTCGCCTTTCCGGGGGTCTTCCGTGGCGTGCTCGACGTGCAGGCAAGCGCAATCACGGACGGCATGGTCCGAAGCGCAGCCTATGCCCTCGCGCGTTGCGCGAAGGACCGCGGGCTTTCGGAAGATGCGATCCTGCCCCGCACCGACGACATGGAGGTCGCTGCTTCGGTGGCTGCCGCGATAGGTGAACAGGCGCAACGAGACGGCGTTGCCAGGCGGCAAGCCAGCCGTGACGCGCTTTTCCGTGATGCCATGGAGAGGATTCGAGGGGCCCGTGAGGCCAGTCGCTTGCTTTTGGACGCAGGGTTGATCCCCTGTCTCCCTCAAGAGCCCTAGGGGGCGCGGCAAGAGCTGACCAAGCGGCTCTCTTGCATCGTTCGTGCTATCTTCCAGGCAGTGCAGGAAAGCAAATAGGGCTCTAACCTCAGGCAGCGAAGCGCGAAGGGCCGAGGGCCGCTATGCTCGATCTTCCCAAGATGACCGACTACGAAGCGCTGCGGGCCGGGTTCGAACTCGAAATCCCGGAGCACTACAACTTCGGCTTCGATGTCATCGAGCGACGCGCCTTAGAGGCCGACAAGACAGCCTTCATCTACGTCGACCGCTCGGGGCAGACGATCGAATCCTGCAGCTTCAGCGACCTGAATCGCGCCTCCAATCGATTCGCCAACGTGCTTCTCGAACTGGGCATCGAAAAGGGCGATTCCGCCTTCGTCATGCTGCCGCGCGTGCCTGCGTGGTTCGAGGTGATGATCGGCTGCATCAAGTCGGGCGTGGTTGCGATGCCGGGCACCACGCTCCTCACCCCCAAGGACATCGCCTATAGACTGACGAAGTCCGGGGCCAGGCTCGCCATCGTCGGCGCCGAAGACGCCCAGAAGGTGGACGAGATCCGGGCCAACTGCCCGGCGCTGGAGCACCTCATCATCGTGAACGGAGAGCGCGAGGCTTGGATCAGCTACAAGCGGGCCTGCGCGGCGGCCCCGGATCGCTTGAGTCGCAGCGACGCGCCCCGAACCGGAGCCCGAGACACGATGCTGGTGTACTTCACCTCCGGAACGACCGGGCCGCCCAAGATGGTGCCGCAGGATCACGGCTATGCGCTGGCACACGCCCTCACCGGCCGGTACTGGATGGATCTCGAGCAGGATGACATCCACTGGACGCTGTCAGACACCGGTTGGGCCAAGGCGGCATGGGGCACCTTCCCGCCATGGCAGATGGGTGCGACGATCGTTCTCTACGATGCGGCCTCGCCTTTCGATGCCGATGCCCACCTGCGCCTTGTCGGCAGGCTCGGCGTCACGACCTTCTGCGCGCCGCCGACCGCATACCGGATCTTCGCCCAGCTGGACCTTACGCAGTACGATCTGCGCTCCATCCGTCACTCAATCGGTGCCGGCGAACCGCTCAACCCCGAAGTCATGCGGATCTGGAAGGCGGCGACCGGCACCGACATCTACGATGGCTATGGTCAGACCGAGACCGTGAACCTGGTGGCTAACTATCCCTGCCTGCCGGTCAGGCCGGGCTCCATGGGTAAGCCGGTGCCCGGCCTCGAGTTGGAACTCGTCGACGACAATGGCAACATCGTGAGCACCGGCGAGATCGGGGAAATCGCTGTACGGGTTACGGAGCCATATCCGCCGGGACTGTTCAGAGGTTACCACGGCGATCCGGAGGCCAATGCCCGCTGTTTCCGCAGCGGCTGGTACTACACGGGCGACACCGCGAGACGGGACGCGGAGCGCTATATCTGGTTTGTCGGCCGTTCGGACGACATCATCACCTCGGCCGGCTACCGCATCAGCCCCTTCGACGTCGAGAGCGCCCTCCTGGAGCACCCGGCCGTTGCCGAGTCAGCCGTGGTCGGCAAGCCGGATCCGCTACGGGGCGAGATCGTGAAGGCCTACGTCACGCTCGCTGCAGGGTTCGAAGCCTCCGAAGACCTGATACGGGAGCTGCAGAGCTTCGTCAAAAAGCAAACTGCTCCATACAAGTATCCGCGCGAGATCTCGATTCGGGATGAGCTGCCCAAGACGATCTCCGGCAAAATCCGCCGGGTCGAGCTCCGCGCCGCCGCCATAGCGGAGTCCGAGGGAGAGGCGCGATAGCGAGGCGCACGGCGGGCCGCCCACGCGGCAGTCCCATCGGGGCCGCGGGAATGCAAGATCCATCGCGCAACGGCCGGCAGCACGCCGGCAGCGAACAAGCCGGAGACGCAGGCCGCGACGGCAGGCACGTGCTTCTCCTCACGGGGAGGCCTGGCGTCGGCAAGACCACGGTGATCCGGCGGGTCGCCGGCGGATCGCAAGAGACGCGGCTCAGTGGCTTCTACACCGAGGAGATCCGCGAACACGGCGAGCGGAAGGGCTTCCAGCTGATCGGCTTCGACGGCGAAGATCGAGTCATTGCCCATGTCGACTTCCCAAAGGCCCCTCGAGTGGGCAAGTACGGTGTCGACCTGACCGCCATCGACGATGCGATATCTCTGCTCGCCTACGACCCCGCCGTGCGGCTCTACCTGGTCGATGAGATCGGCAAGATGGAGTGCCTCTCCGCGCGCTTCGTGACCGCGATGCGTAAGCTGCTCGCCGGCGACACGCCGGTTGTCGCCACGGTCGGCCTGCAGGGCGGCGGGTTCATCGCCGAGGTGAAACGATTGAAGCAATGTCTTCTTTGGGAGGTAACGCAAGACAATCGAAACAAGATGCCAAGCCGTGTCCTCGCCTGGATCACGGAGACGCAGACATAGAAGCATGTTCGACGCTGGTGATCTCTCCGGCAAATCGTCGAGCAGCGTAACGCCTGGCTAGGGCTTTTCCGGATGGCTTCGTTTGACGCATTGGCTCCGGCCCGAGTCGGCAAAGCCCTGTTCATCGGCGGGCATGAACTCCCAGGCATATTCCTGCTCGTAGAGCTTGAGGCGGAGGACACCCCAGGATCCAGCGTGAAAGGTTTCGCTGTTGGGCGCGGCTTCCCGTCTGGGGCGCAGCGGCGCGCCGCCTGTGCCCACGACGAAGCTGCGGATGCCACGCTCCGGATCCACTCGGCCCTGGGGATCTTGGGGCGCGAAACGCTCGTAGTTGTGGTCGTGACCTGAGAGGACGACGCTGGCGCCCGCTTCGTAGAGGGCCGCATACAGAGGCAGCAGGTCGGGCACCCCACCGTGCTTCCCCGAGCTGAAAACCGGGAAGTGCCAGTAGGCGAGAATACAGCGGGCTTCGGTCTTCGCCAGATCGGCGCGCAGCCAGCGCTCCTGCGGGGAGCCCTTTCGCGCATCGACGTTGCTGTTGAGCGCGACGATGTGCCAGTCGCCTAGATCGAAGCTGTGATAGCCCTTCCCGGGTTCGCCTGCCCGCTCGCCCCAATAGGCAAAATATGGGGCAGCGTCCGGGCTCCTGTACTCATGGTTGCCGGGCGTCGGCCGTGTCCGTTCCTTGTGGCGACCCCAGGTTGGCTCATAACACCTACGGAAATCCTCGGCCGAGCCTTCAGGGTAGACGAGGTCGCCTAGGGCCAGCACCGTGCCCGGCAGGCGGTCGAGCAAAGCAGCAGTGGCCGGGGTTCCGGACTCTGGGTCCTCGCCCCTCAAGCGCGACCGCATCCGGTCCCACCAACCTTCCGGGCACCACGCGACGTCCCCGGCAGCGAGCACCGTCACCGGCGTTTCTTCCGGCTTCCCCTGCGCGAGCGTAGCTGTCAGAACCCCGGCCGCAAGGATCAAGCAGATTGGTAGGCAACCCCGAATCACCGAACGTCTCATCGCTCAAAGCCGTCGACCGCCGCCTGGAACACTGCAGGCAGGGCGCACGACCGGGAAGGTGAGATGCATTTCGAGTTGCGCGACCATCACATCACCTTGTCCGGTTGTTGCATGATCGTCACCAACGTGGAAACGATCCGGAAGGTCTTCGAGCTGCCGCACTCTCCGGGGCGCACGCCATGATGCGATGTGGCTTAGACAGAAAATGAGCCAATCGGAAGCCTAGGGCTTGACCGTCCTGGGATGAAGCTTGGTAGATCAGCCCATTGCGGAACGGCCATTTCTCGATCTCGACCACCACCAACACAACCCAAGGCAGCCCCGGGACCATGAACAGTTCCTCCAGCGTCCGGTCGCCCGGCGGAGCCTCCGCCTCCAGTCTGGCGTCGGCGTCCTTTGCGACCGGTATGAATTCGCCCGTCAGTGCTGCTTCGTCCTCTGAAAGGTCGGCGGTCTCATGCGGAGGTCGGACCGTAGATGTCCATGATTTGCAAGCGCGCGGCCTGCATGCGCGCATGGATCAGAGCGGAAAAGCGTTTCATCATCTCGTATCCAAGCTTTGGATCCTGGTCGCACTTACCGCGGAGGCATTTGCCGTCCAAGGCGACAGCCCTGGTCGGTTCCGTGGCCCGGGCATCGAAATGCCACTTGTAGGGCGGGAACAGCCAGGACCAGCCCAGCACCTCGCCCGGCCCGAGCGTCTGGATCGTCAACGGCCCCTGGGTGGGCGACCAGATCTCCAAAGACACAATTCCGTGACGGATCAGGAAGAACCGGTCGGCTGGCTCGCCGTGTCGAAAGATCCTTTCCCCCTCGGCAAAGCGCACGTTGAAGGCACACTCGCTCAGCAAGGCCACGTAGTCTGAGTTCAGATCGCGAAACAGCGGGTGCTCGGCCAGATACGGTTCAAGTGTTCGTGTCCCCACGACTCGTCTCGTTCGAAAGGAAATCTCGCAGGTTGGAACGCCCTCAGTGAGATGAGTCTACCGGTGACTCCGATGCCACAGATTGATCGACGTCAAAGACCCGCCAACCGCCGGATGAGAGAAATTGGCCTTAGGCAGCAAATGCGATTGGCTGGCCATGACGTGGACGCTCGCCGACGGGTATAGGGTGGATGACGTCCTCTCGGTCCTCACCGAGAAGCGTGTGGTGTATGCCCTGGCCGAGGAGAACGAAGGCTATCGGCTTGTGAGGGCCGACGCCTGGGATCCGCAACGACACACCCTCGGCGCCTACCGGCCGGTGGAGCCGCTGAAGTCGTTGCTGTTTCGTCCCCGGGAATACCTCGGTGCCTGGAAGGATCCGAAGACCGGCAGTCCGCTGAGCGAACGGATCGTGTTCGGCGTAAAGAACTGCGATCTCTCCGCGCTGGAGATCCACGACCAGGTCTTCCTGGCCCGAGACGCGCAGGATCCGCTCTATGCGGAAGCCCGCGAGAAGACGATCCTGGTATCCTGCGATTGTACCGGGTTCCTGGACGTCTGTTTCTGTCCCGCGATCGGCGAGCAGCCATATCCGACAAAGGGCTTCGACATAAACATTTCTCCGACGCCGAAGGGCTACGTCCTGGAAAGCGGAACGGATCGGGGCGCGGATTTGCTTCGGAGAGCCGAGCGGTACCTGAAGCCGGCCGATGACAACCTGCTCGAGTCACGCGAGAGCCAGCGCAGCGCGATGTATGGCAAGCTCGTGGACAACGCTGCAGCATCCGGGCTGAGGCCGGGGGCGGATTTTCGACAGGCGGTGGAGACAGCCTTCGACTCCGGCCTTTGGGAAGACTTTGCCGCCGACTGCGTCGAGTGTGGCGCGTGCAACTTCATCTGCTGCACCTGCCACTGCTTCTTTCTGGCCGACGGCATCGATGGCCAGGGCAATCCAGCCCGCTGCAAACAATGGGATTCCTGCCTATTTCCGAATTTTGCGTGCACGGCCGGCGGGGATCCGCGTCCACGGCGATCCCAGCGATTGCGCAATCGCTTCGATAAGAAGTTCGTTTTCTTTCCGCAGGTGCTTGGACGCTACGCCTGCGACGGATGCGGGCGCTGCACGGAAGCCTGCATCGGGAAGATCGACATCCGCAAGGTGCTGAAGAGGGCAGTCGATGAATCTGGCGCCATACATGCCGGTTCCAGCGACGATTGAGCGGGTCGAAGAGGAGACCCCGTCGGTTAAGACCTTTACCCTTCGCCCAAGGGACCCGGTGGCCTTCAAGGCCGGCCAGTTCGTCGAGCTCTTCGTGCCGGGCGTCGGCGAAGCGCCCTTCACGCCGTCGTCTTCGCCCCGCATCACCGAGCGCATGGAGATCACCATCATGCGAGTCGGCCGCGTCACGGAGCGTTTGCACGCGATGCCGCCGGGCTCGGAGGTCGGTATCCGCGGGCCCTTGGGTCGCCCCTATCCCATCGAAAACTTCCGCGGGCGGGAGATCCTGATTGCCGGTGGGGGCTGCGGGGTCGGCCCCTTGCGGGCTTTTCTGATGGCTCTGATGGAAGATCTCGACGCCTACGAGCGCGTGATCATTCGCTATGGCGCGCGCACGCCGGACAACCTCGTCTTCCGCGACGCCGCGCTGAGGGGATGGGGGCGGAGCGATGCTCTGGATGTGATGTTGACCGTTGACGTGGGCGATCCGCAGTGGGACGGCCATGTGGGCGTGCTGCCGACGATCCTGACCGAGGAATATCTCGACTGTCATCCGGAGGACGGCGTCGCAGTGATGTGCGGTCCCCCGTTGATGATGCGCTTCACCGTGCTGAAGCTCCTGGAGCGCGGCTATCGTCCCGAGAACATCTATCTCTCTCTAGAGCGGAAAATGAGCTGCGGGCTGGGCATGTGCGGGCATTGCCGACTTGGCCGCTACTACGTCTGCAAGGACGGGCCCGTCTTCTCTTACGAAGAGATTCAATCCAACCCGCAACTCTGGGACGCGTAACCCATGAGCAAGCGCTTGGTCATCGATCTGGATGTCTGCGATCAATGCGATCGCTGCGGTGTGACCTGCAGTTACTTCTATCGTCCCCGTGCGACCGACAATGGGGTTCTGGCTTTGCGCGAGCGGGCGACCTTCGAGCTGATCTGCCGCCGCTGCGAGGAGCCGAGCTGCGTCGATGCCTGTCCTTACGACGCCTTGGAGCGACAAAGCGACGGCGTGCTCAAACGGCACAACCTGCGCTGTGTGAGCTGCAAACTGTGCGCCCACGCCTGCCCCTTCGGGACGATCTATCCCGACATGGTCCCGTTCTACGTGACGCCCTGCAACTTCTGTCTCGGAGCGAGCGACACCGAGCCGCCCTGCGCGCGCAGTTGCGGTCGCGGGGCACTCGCGTATCGCGAAGTGGATCCCGAGGAGCCGCGGCTGCACATCATCGACGACCACCTGGCCGCGCGATCGGCCAAGTGGATCAAGCGGGAGGAGTCGCCCTGAACGCCGCCGTCACCCTGCTGGAGTTTCTCATCTTCCCGGGCCTGCTGTTCACGGGGGCGGCCGGGTTGATCACCAGCTGGGTGGACCGAAAAGTCACGGCCCGAGTGCAGATGCGAGTGGGACCGCCCTTCCTTCAACCCTTCTACGATATCGGCAAGCTGCTCATCAAAGACACCTGCGTTCCCGCGGGCGGCTCGATCGGATTGTTCCTGCTTGCGCCGCTGATCGGGCTGGCTGCGGTCGGCTTGGCGTCGACGATCCTCTGGCGCGCCCTCTTGCATCCGCAAGCGACCTTTGTCGGCGACCTGATCGTGCTCCTGTACCTGCTCGCGATGCCCGCCCTGGCCGTGATCCTGGGCGCTTTTGCTTCGCGCAACCCTTTGGCCTCGCTCGGCGGCAGCCGAGAGATCAAGCTGATGATTGCTTACGAGTTGCCATTCGTGCTGGCTGTCCTGGTGCCGGTGATCCAGGTGCACAGCCTCCGACTGGGAGATTTCTTGGCGGCGACAGCGGCGGCGGCGCTGCCGTCCGGGATGCTGGCTCTTTTGGTTGCCATCGTATGCATGCAGGCCAAGTTGACGCTCGTGCCCTTCGACATGCCGGAGGCGGAAGGCGAACTCAGCGGCGGCGCCTACATCGAATACTCGGGGCCGCCGCTGGCCATGTTCAAGCTGACGCGGGCAATGATGCTGTTCACCCTGCCGGTCTTCCTGGTCGTGGTGTACCTCGGCGGGTCGATCGTCAGCGCGGGATGGGCGGGCAAGCTGCTCGGCCTCGGCCTCTGGACCTTCCTGGTCGCCGTAATTGTCATTTTGCGCAACACCACGCCGAGACTGCGAACGGACCAGGCGGTGCGCTTCTTCTGGGGTCCGATGACTGGGCTGGCGCTGATCGCCGCCGCCCTGGCATGGATGGGATGGTGAGGTCATGAGCTTCGCCACTCAGGTCCTGTCGCGATCCCTCAATGTGTTTCATCTCGCCGGCAGTGCCTGCAACAACTGCGACATCGAGATCCTTGACGCGCTCACGCCGAAGTACGACCTCGAGCGTTTCGGCATTGTCCTGGTTGGGAGCATCCGGCACGCGGATCTGATCCTCTTGTCGGGCATCTTCAACAAGAAGGCGGCCATCCGCGCCAAGCGGCTCTACGAACAGGCGCCGAAACCGGTGGTGGTGATCGCCGTTGGCGGTTGTCCGTGCACCGGGATCATCTTCCGCGGCTCCTACAACTGGGACGGCCCACCCAGCAATTACATTCCCATCGACGCCTACCTGCCGGGATGCCCGCCAAAGCCGGAGGCCATCATCGCGGCGGTGCTCAAGGTCGTCGAACGCCTGCGAAGCGGCGAGATCGTGCCGAAGAGGCGAATGAAGGAGAGCGAGCCGGCAATGCCGCCGGCGCCGACGGCGAGCAAGGCGTAGCGCCCGCTTCGAAAGGAGAACCGCGTGACTCGCGAAGATGTCCTCAGCCGCATAAAGGCTGCGCTTACAGACCGGCTGCTCAGCCTCGAGGAGAAATCGGCCAAGCGGGTGTTCATCGAGGTCTCGCCGGACGACGTTCCCGAGGCCAGCCGTCTGATGTTCAAGGATCTTCAGGCACGCTTTCAGATTGCCACCGGTGTCGACACTCCCACCGCCATCGAAGTGCTTTATCACTGGGCCCTGGACTCGCTGGGGTGTGTCGTCACTGTGCGCGCGCGGCTGAACCGCGAAAGCCCCGAGATCGAGTCCATTGCGCCCCTTTGCCCCGCGGCCGAATGGATCGAGCGGGAAATGTGGGAGTTGCTGGGCATCAGATTTCTCAACCACCCAGACCTGCGGCATTTGCTGCTGGGCGATGATTGGCCCGAAGGTAAGTACCCCCTGCGTCGGGATTACCAGGGGTGAGACGGCCATGACCAAGCGGACAATCATACCAATCGGCCCCTATCATGCCCTTCAAGAGGAGCCGGAATTCTTCAAGCTGCACGTGGAAGGCGAGCGGGTCGTCCATCTGGATATCGAGATTGGTTACAACCACCGAGGCATCGAGAAGCTTTCCGAGTCCAAGGACTTCGAGGAAACCATATTCATGGTCGAGCGCATCTGCGGAATCTGCTCGACGTCCCATCCGATCGCCTGCGTCCAGGCGATCGAGGAGGCAAGCGAAATCGAGGTGCCGGAGCGCGCGCTGTTCATCCGATCGACAATTGGGGAATTGGAACGCCTCCATTCGCACTTCCTCTGGCTGGGCCTTGCCGGACACTTCCTTGGCTTCAACACGATCTGGATGTGGGCGTGGCGGTACCGCGAGGATCTGCTCAGTATCCTGGAGCTCATCACCGGCAATCGAAATCACTACGGCATGATGAAGCCGGGCGGCGTCCGCCGGGACATCCTGCCGGAAAGCACCCCGGAGATCGAAAGGATGCTGGATGGGCTCAAGAAACCCATCGAGATGTTCCGGGGAGCCGTCTTGGACGATCCGCTGTTGCACGCACGGACCCAGGGTGTCGGCGTCTTGAACCGGCAGCAGGCGATCGACTTTGGCGCGCTTGGCCCGACCGCCCGGGCCTCCGGTGTCGACATCGACGTGCGCCGCGACCATCCGCACGCCGCCTATGGCCTGGTCGATTGGAAGGTGATCACCCGCGACAACGGCGACGTCTTTGACAAGGCCGTGGTTCGAATTCTGGAGATGTTCGAATCGATCAAGATCATCGAACAGTGCCTGGAACACCTCAAAACCCGAAACGGAGAGATCGACTCCAACCCCCCGCACGTCGACGCGGGCGAAGGCATTGGCCACTACGAAGCGCCGCGCGGCGAAGTCTTCCACTATATCCGCAGCGATGGCAGCAACCGTCCAGTCCGTCACAAGGTGCGGGCGCCCAGCTTCATGAATGTGCCAACGAATGCCGTGACGGTTCTGGGAGCGACAGTGGCCGACGCCACGATCATCCTGGCGGCGGTCGATCCTTGCTACTGCTGTACCGAGCGCATGGCGAGCGCCGTGGACCGGACGAGCGGCAATCGGGTCTGGGACGGCCGAGACCTCATCCGCCTGTCGCAAGAGAAAACGGAGCGCTTGAAGAAAGAAACGGGCTGGCAAGAGCCCCAGCTGCCCTTCGAGTGATGGAAAGGGCACGCGCATGGAGTTGATCGTCCATCCGGTGCTTCTGCCGATCACGTTCCCCCTGCTGGCCGGGTTGATCTGCCTCTTGATCCCTCGCGCCGCTCAGCGGACCCGCGCCATGGTGGCAGTGGTGTCGGCGGCGGTGACGGTCGGCGTCGTGTGGCCGCTCTTCTCGGATCGAGACGAACTCCTGGAGCTGGGCATCTGGTTCTCGTTGCGCGTCGACGGGTTGAGCGCCTTCGTCCTGCTGGCCATCGCGGTCTTCGGCTTCCTGATCGCCTTGTACTCCTGGAGATACATGACGGGACGCGAGCGGCACCGCGAGTATTTTGCCTATCTGCTGTGGACGCTGGGGGTCGCCTGCGGCGCGGTTCTCGCCAACGACCTGCTCATCCTGCTGGTTTTCTGGGGTTTTCTGGCGCTCGTCCTCTATCTGATGATCGGGATCGCGGGCGCCGGCGCCGCGGAGGCCGCCCGCAAGGCGCTGATGATCGTAGGGGGCACGGATGCGCTGCTCGTTCTCGGCGTGGCCTTGCTGTGGGACCTCTCCGGATCCACCCGAATGGATGCCGCTGCAGTGCCGATCGAGGGATTCGCGGCTCATGTCGCGTTTCTCACCTTCGTCGCCGCCACCTTTGCCAAGGCCGGCGCGATACCGCTTCACGCCTGGGTTCCCGATTGTGGAGCAAGGGCGCTCGTCCCGGTGACGGCCTTCTTGCCGGCCTCGCTTGACAAGCTGCTGGGACTCTATCTGCTCGCCCGCTGCGTTCTGGAGCTTTTCGAGATCACATCAGCATTGCAGACGATGCTGATGCTGCTCGGCGCCATTTCGATCCTGGCCGGGGGGCTGATGGCTTTGATCCAGCGGGATCTGAAGGTCTTGCTCGCCTACAGCAGCATCAGCCAAGTCGGCTACATGGTCCTCGGAATTGGTTGCGGCACCCCGCTTGGCCTGGCCGCCGCCCTGTTCCACATGCTCAACAACACGATCTACAAGTGCTGCCTGTTTCTCTGCGCCGGCGCGGTCGAGCGTTCCGCAGGAACCACCGACCTCGACCGGCTCGGCGGTCTCGGGAAGGCGATGCCTCTGACATTGGCTGCCTTCACAGTCGCGGCGCTCGCGATCTCCGGGGTCCCGCCGCTCAACGGCTTCGCCTCGAAATGGATGATCTACCAGGCCATCATCGGCACTGGCGAGACGGGCGGACCAGGCTGGATCTTGTGGCTCGCGGCCGCGATGCTGGGCTCGGCCCTCACGCTCGCCGGCATCATGAGGGCCCTGCACGCGACATTCCTCTGCAAGGCGGCGCCCAACATTGCCGAGCGATCGATCCGGGAAGCGCCAACCTCTATGGTTCTGCCCGCCGTCGCGTTGGCGGCCTGCTGCATCGTCTTCGGCGTGTTTGCCTACGCTGTCCCACTCGAGCTCCTCGTCTTTCCGTCGGTGCGAGCCGAAGTGATCGGCGTCTGGTGGACAGGTCCGGCAACGATCCTGATCCTGGTCGCCGTCGGCCTTGGCGGCGGCGTCTACGCGATGACCATGACCGGCGGAAAGCTTCGCCGTAGCGAGACCTACATCGGCGGCGAGCACCTGGACGAAGTCTATATACGGGGCGAGGAACGGGGCCCCGGCCGGCATGTGGAGGTCACGGGGGCGGACTTCTACGATGCGGTCGAGAAGCTGCCTGGCTTGCGCCGCCTATACCGGCTGGCCAGGACGAAAATCTTCGACGTCTACGAGGTCGGCGCGAAATCCGCCTTCTATTTTGTCGCACTGCTGCGCGGCGCGCACAGCGGTGCCCTACCGGTTTATCTGACATGGTTCATTGCCGGGCTGCTGGTGGTGCTCTACGCAATGACCCAGATCGGCCCCAGACATGATTGAAGTCATTGCCGTTTTGACTTTGTTCATGATCGCTGCGGCGATTGTCGCGGTCGGGACTTCGCGCTTGCTGTTCTCGGTCGTCAGCGTCGGTGCCGTAGGGTTTCTGTTGACGATTGCGTTTCTGTTCCTAGGCGCGCCGGATGTTGCCATCGTACAGATCGGGGTCGAAGTCATCAGCCTCGTCATCTTGATTCGGGCGACCATCGGCCGCGACGCCAAGATGGCGGTTGGCCGCCGTCGGTTCTTTGGGCTGATTGCAGCGACGACCTTCGTCGCGGCCATTGGACTCTTCGGAATCCATGCCTTTTCCGACTTTCCGGAGTTCGGCAGCTCGGTTATGGAGAGATTCACCGACGCCCCTTCCAACAGGTACCTGCAGGACGGTCTGGCCAGTACCGGGGCGCGGAACATCGTAACAGCGGTTTTGCTCGACTTCCGCGCCTACGACACCCTTGGGGAGGCGACCGTCCTGTTCTGCGCCGTCTTGGGCGCCCTCGCGATCCTTCGCCGGAAGGCGCGAGCGGCCACTACTCTCGAACAAAGCGAAGCTAGACAAGAATGAACAAACGTTCCACCGGCGAAGGCATGGGTGAAATCGTTCGAACCGTGGCCCGTTGGCTCAACGGCATCATCCTGACTTACGGAATCTACATCGTACTCTACGGCCACATTACGCCAGGCGGCGGCTTTGCCGGGGGCGTCATCATCGCCTGTGGGTTCATCCTGCTGACGTTGGCCGGCGGGCAACAGCTGGGGCTGAGCTATTTCAGCAAGACAGCGGCTTCATCTCTCGGTAGCGCCGGGGTCCTGCTCTTCCTGGCGCTCGCCTGGATAGGCATGTGGACGGCCGGTGGCGCGTTTCTCCAGAACTTCATCGGTGCCTCCGAAGAAGAGCGATTCACGCTTCTCAGCGCGGGCACCGTGTCCATCGCGGAGGTCAGCATCGGGTTAGTGGTCACAAGTTTGTTGTTCCTGGTGTTCACGGTGCTGGCCGCCTTTCAGATCCTCCCCGGGAGCAGCGAGGAGGAAGAGGAGGACCCATGATCTATCCCTTGGCCTTTCTGTTGATCCTCGTCGGGCTCTACGGCGTCGTCGCGAACCGGAATACGGTCAAGATCGTGATCAGCCTCTTGATCATGCAGCACGGCGTCCACCTGCTTCTGATTCTCATTGGCTACCGAAGCGAAGGCACGCCGCCCATCATGGATCCAGGGACGGCGCCAACGATTTTTTCGGGAGCCGCGGTTGATCCGCTTCCTCAGGCCGTCGTGCTCACATCAATCGTCATCGGTTTGGGTGTTCTCGCGCTCTTGGTGGCTTTGTGTGTCCGGCTCTATGAGCGTTACGGGACCTTTGATGTCGGCGAGATGACAAGGCTGAGAGGATAGGCCAGGTACTTGAGATATGGAAAAGGCAGTGAATTGCTGATTCCCCTGTTCATAGCGATACCCTTGGCGGTGGCCTTCTTGCTTCCGTTGGTCGCGCGCGATCGGCCGGTCCTCTCCGACTGCTTGGCCAACGCCACCATGGCCGGCCTCACGATCATGGCCTTCGCCAGCGTCGGCGAGGAGGCCTTGTACCACATGGGCGCATGGCCCACGCCGATCGGGATCGACCTGCGACTCGACCCGCTCGCGTCCCTGCTGCTGATCGCCGTCAATCTGGTCGGGTTGGCCGCCGGCATTTATTCGGTCGACTACATGCGGCGGTACACGGACAAGCGGCGCTTCTACAGCCTGTTCCTTTTTTTGGTGGCGGGAATGAACGGCGTCATCCTCGCCGGCGACCTCTTCAACCTCTACGTCTTGATGGAGATCGCGGCCGTGGCCTCTTATGCCCTGGTCGCTTTCGGCTGCCAGCACGAAGAACTCGAGGCCTCCTTCAAGTACGCCATATTGGGAACGCTGGCATCCAGCTTCATCCTGATCGGGGTGGCGCTGGTATACGGCGTGACCGGCACCTTGAACATGGCCCATATCGCGAGCCGCACGTCGGACAGCGGCATGGATCCGTCGCTCCTCTTTGCGATCGCGCTGTTCATCTGCGGGTTCAGCATGAAGGCTGCGCTCGTGCCTTTTCACGCCTGGCTGCCCGACGCCCATCCTTCGGCGCCCGCGCCGGTCTCTGCCATGCTTTCCGGCGTCCTCATCAAGGCGATCGGAATCTACGTCGTGGCGCGCCTGATCTACAACGTCTTCGGCGCGGAGGAAGGCGTACTCGGGTTGCTTCGATGGCTGGGTGTGATCTCCATGGTCGTGGGCGGGCTGCTCGCCACCGGTCAGTGGGACATGAAGCGTCTCTTCGCCTATAGCAGCATCTCTCAGGTCGGATACATCGTGCTGGGGCTCGGTCTCGGAACACCGCTCGGCGTCGTCGGCGCGCTCTATCATCTGGTCAATCATTCCATTTTCAAAGCGCTGCTGTTTCTCAATGCCGGTGCCGTGGAGTACGCCACCGGCAGTCGAGACCTGAAACGGCTGGGTGGACTGAACCGAGTGATACCCGTGACCGGGGCAACGTCCCTGGTGGCGTCCATGTCGATTGCGGGGATTCCCCCGTTGAACGGATTCTGGAGCAAACTGATCATCGTCGTGGCTTGTGTTCAAAGCGGGTTCTACGGCCTGGCCGCGGTGGCGGTCGCCGTGAGTATCGTCACCCTGGGATACCAGCTGAAGGCGCAGCGATACGCGTTCTTTGGGGCGGGGTCGCCGGTTTCGACACCCTCACTGGGTGAGCCGCGTCTCATGGCAACGGCGATGGTCGTCCTGGCGATCGGATGCATGGCGCTTTCGGTGCTGGTGATAGGCGGTCTGGGCGATCCGATCCTGATAGGCCCAGCGGCGCAGGCCCTCCTCAACGGAGCCTTCGCCCTCTAGCGGCGAGCAAGCAGGTCTCGAGGTCCGAGAAAGAACAGATGCCTAGGATCGTCGAACATAGCCCCAAGAGGCAGAAGGCCGAAAGGTTCTCCGGGGCCAAACCCGAAAACAAATCGGGCGAGGCGGTGGCCAATCATCGCTTCGCCAAGCGCCTAGTGCTGTTTGCTTTCGCGTTTGTGTTCTGGCTCCTCTTGGTCTGGCCCGTCGCGCCCGCCGATGGCCGTCTGCTTTGGGGAGACATCTCGGCCGGCCTGGTGGTCGCGGGCTTCGTGGCCCTGGTGGCGCGACAGATCGTCACAGAGCGCTTCGGTCGCCTGCTCGATCCGCTGCGCTACTTTTGGGCAGCCGTCTACCTCTTTGTGTTCGGCTACTACGTGATCAAAGCGAACCTCGATGTGGCGTACCGCGTGCTGCATCCCGCCATGCCGATCTGCCCGGGCATCGTAAGGGCGACCTCGAAGCTTCGTTCTTCATCGGCACGAACGGCTTTGGCCAACAGCATCACGCTCACGCCGGGCACGCTGACGGTCGACATCGCGGAAGACGGCACCTTCTATGTGCACTGGATCAATGTTCGGAGCCTCGAGGAAGAGGAAACTGCGAAGCGGATCCTCGGTCGTTTCGAATGGTTTATCCAAAAGATACTCGAATAGGTCAGTGGGTGGGCAACCGTGACTCCTTTTGACACGCTCTACGCGACATTGGTGGCGGGACTGCTGATCTGTTGCGCCCTCTGCTTGTATCGCATCGCTCGCGGTCCGACGGCACCGGATCGTTTGGTGGCGATCGACATCCTCGGCACGGTCATGGTCGGGTTCGTCGGCATTCTCACCGCGGTCCTGGGCAAGGAGTACCTGCTGAATGTGGCGATCGTCTGGGCCCTGATCAGCTTTGTCGGGACCTTGGCCTTGGCGAAATACCTGGTCGGGAAGGGCTTGCATGAGTGAGATCCTAGGCGGGACCATCATCGCGATCGGTGTCTTGTTCGACATCTTCGGATGTATTGGTCTGGTGCGCTTCCCGGACGTGTACAACCGCCTTCAGGCCTCAACGAAGTGCGTGACGGTCGGCACCTGTTTCATCCTGGTGGGCAGTCTGATCCTGCTCGGTTCGCTGCCGGGCACGGTCAAGGGGATCATTTGCATCGCCTTCGTCCTGATCACATCGCCGACAGCGGCCCACGCCCTGGCCCGCGCGGCGCATCGATCGGGCATCGCGCAGTGGGAACGGAGCGTTGTGGACCACTACGAAGAGGACTTTCCGGTTCGCCGCGGGACGGAGGAGAAGCAATGAGACTACCGAGTTTCCTCCAGCCCCGGATTCTCGCTCAGGCGGTTCGGGCGGTGCTTTCGCCGCCCTTCACGACGAAGTTTCCGCGCGAAGCCTTTCAACCGGTGGAGAGCTTCCGAGGTCGGCCGAGGTTCGACGAGCAGGCTTGCATCGGCTGCGGCGCCTGCGCGGAGGTCTGCCCTCCCAAGTGTATCGATGTGATCGATGACCTTGAAGCAAGGCCACCGAAGCGCCGATTGGTCCAGCATCTCGACGCGTGCATCTGGTGCGGACAGTGCGAGCGCTATTGCCCCACGCAGCAGGGAATCAAACTGAGCAACGAATACGACTGCGTTGGTTTCTCGCCCGAGGATTTCGAAGAGCGTGTCGAGAAGGATTTGCTCCTCTGCGAGTTGTGCGGCTCGGTGCTCGCGCCGGTGGATCAGATTCGTTGGCTGGCCCAGCGGCTGGGCCCGCTGGCCTTCGCCAATCCGACGCTGATGATGGTCGTTAGCCGGGACCTCGGCTTGGTTGATCAGGGCGTCAAAGGCCAGGGCGAGGAGGTGCTGCGCGGCGACCGACTGACCCTCCAATGCCCCAAGTGCCGGCGCAAGACCGCTTTCGCCGTCTAGGTGGCGAAGCGGAGCTGCGCCAAGCCGGGCACGAGCGGCCTCAGGGAAGTCGTGGTCGCGCCCGGGATCAGGGATGAAGCCGTGGATGTTACGTTTCTCTCGAAGTTGAAACGCCTTCTGAAAGATCGCGTCGTCGTGCTCGGCGTGGGCAATCGTTGTCGGCGCGACGACGGCGCCGGCTCGTTGTTGGCCGAGCAGCTTGACGGGCAGACCGGCGTACAGGCGATCGATGCCGGCGCGGTCCCCGAGAACTATCTCGAGAAGGTGGCGCGATCGCATCCGGGCACGGTTCTCATCCTCGACGCGGTCGATTTTGGCGGGACGCCTGGAGATCTGCGCATCCTCGAGCCGGAACTCATCAGCCCCTCGGGTGTCTCCACCCATGGTCTTTCGCTCCAGTTCACCGCAGATTTCTTGAAGGCCAGGACCCAAGCGCGCCTGGTGGTCTTGGCCATCCAACCTGCCGATATCGGTATGGGCACGGAACTCTCCGAAGAGGTGTCTCGGGCGGTCGAGCAACTCAAAGATGCCTTGCTCTCAGCTTTCCACAAGCACCTGAGTGAATTGCAGGGCGCGTAGTCTCGAAGCCGGACGGTAGAAAGCCCGCGCCGCTTTGAACCAGGTCATTGGCGAATTGCGGGCTTTGAAAGACCACGAGGACGGGGAGCTCGATCGACGTGGTTCAGCGCCAGGAGGTCGCGGATTGGAAGTCGAGGAGGCGCTGCGCCGAACAGGCTGACTGCGATTGACCTGAGCCCTTCCCTTAACGCGCCGCGGTCCACTGGATGCGTCGTTGGCAATCGACTGCACCGAGTCTTCCCATCCCCTCGATCGCTACTCCATCCACTACCGCTCTGCGATGCCACCAGACTAGATCAGGTCAATTCTTGGCACCGACGCCGGAAGCGGATCAGGGTTCTTGGATCGACTGTATGTAGTAGACCAGCTCCAGGACCCGATTGCGAACCACGAAGTCGTTCATGGGACCGGGGCCGTGCCGGGTCATCGACTGAGCCATGTACCGATCGCCCCAGACCGGCATCTTGCGTTCGCCGTGAGCGGCAACCTCTTTGCGCCCGTCGATAACTTCGAAAACCCTGTCGAGCGGGAAGACGCCCTTGTTGTTCTTGCTGAGCTGGGTCAGGTCGCCGGGATCGACGCCGCGAAAGATCCTGATGAGAAAGCCCGCGCCCTTGCCGTCTGCGCCGTGGCACGAGGCGCAGGAGTTGCGGAACTCGGCAGCGCTCGCTGCAAAGCGCTCTTCACCCTCCTGAGCGTAGGCCGTGCCGGCTTGGACGAGAGCCAGAATGGCGGCGAGCGCCATGGTGCGGAGTGGAAACTGTGACATGGGACCCTCCCCAACGTGGTCGATACCTGCGTCCTCCCAGCGATGGCCGAGGAAGGCCGCCAACAACCCGAGTCGATTTCAGGCTGAATCTGACTTCGTTGATGCAGGTCAAGCTTTGGGCAGTCCGCTATCGTATTCCTGCGCCACCTTCGTTCTGGCCAAGGCCTACGTAGCAGTCGAGCACGTCTTCTCGGCGAAGTCGCTCGTAAGTCGGCTCTTTGCGGTAGAATGGGCATCCTGGCTACATCGCTGGGGCGGCGCGGAACAGCCTGATTCGGAAAGGACCTGGTCTTGACGTACGGACATCCGATTCGTTACTCCCGCGGGCCCAGACCAGTGAATTCAAGCTTCCTTTTTCGAGCGTGTCGCCATCGTGCCGCACGGCGAGCGCGTGATCCAAGCCGACATGCTGCACAAGGCAGTCCCTATCGAACCACTGAACGGTTTGCAAAAATGCGTGCCCGAGATCAAGTGGCTTTCCCGCTCATGAACGCCTCGCATACCGAAGGAGCCTGGAGATAACCGCACTGCCACAGCCCGGGTCGGTTCAGCCCGAAGCCGTAGCCGCGCATGTCCAGCAGCTTGCGGGCGTTATCGGCGAGCGGAACATCTTCCGCCCCTCAGCCCTCACCGCAGCCGCAGGCTACATCCGCGAAGTTTGGACCGGGCAGGGCTACGAAGTCGGCGCCCAAAGCTTCGAGGAAGGCGGCGTCCTCTGCGAGAACCTCGAAGTCACGCGACCGGGCAGGCAGGCGGATCAAATCCTGCTCGTCGGCGCCCACTACGATTCCGTGAGGGGCAGCCCGGGCGCCAACGACAACGGCAGCGGTGTAGCAGCCCTGCTCGAGCTTTCCAGGCTCTTCAGGCAGGCGCAGCCGAATCTATCGCTGCGTTTTGTCGCCTTCGTGAACGAGGAGCCGCCGTTCTTTATCACGGGCCGCCAAGGCAGCATGATCTATGCCAAGGCGGCCCGCCGGCGGGGCGATGATATCCGGCTGATGATCGCGCTCGAGACGATCGGATACTATTCCGATGCACCCGGAAGCCAGAAATACCCGCCGTTGTTTGACCTGTTTTATCCGGACGCCGGCAACTTCCTGGGCTTCGTGTCCAACCTGCAGTGCCGGAAGACCATGCGCAGGATGGTCCGCCTCTTCAGGGCCGCCTCGGATTTTCCGGTCGAGCACGTGGCCACCCTCGGCGCGGTGCCCGGCGTGAGCTGGAGCGACCATCGCTCCTTCTGGCGCTACGGCTACCCCGCGCTGATGGTGACGGACACCGCTCTCTACCGCTACCCCTATTACCACAGCGCGCAGGACACGCCGGACAAAGTCCACTATCCCGAGCTCGCTCGGGTGACGGAAGGGCTCTTCGGGGCGCTCTCGCGTCTCGCCGCGGAAGGTTTCGATGGCCGTGACAGCGGCTTCTTGACGCGGATCAAGGCTTTTGCCGGACGGTCAAGATGAAATCGTTGCCATGGCGCTGTGGAAATTGACCCCCGTCGATCTCAAGGATCCCAACTGGCTGGCCAGCTCTCACCGCGGCCGGCTCCTGGTTCGGGCGCCCTCGGAAGCCGCCGCCCGCGAGGCGGCCGAGGATGCCTTTGGCGTGAAGACGCGCTTTGCGCCGGGGGCGGGCGTGACGGCGCCGCCCTGGAAGAGAGACAACCTGGTCAAGGCGGAGCGGATCGACGACGAGCGCTACGATCCGGAGGGCCCGACGGAGGTCCTCGATCCGAGCCTCTGATGCCGTCGTGACCGGGTCGAGGCCCAGCGCGTACCGAAAAACTATGCTGCGGCCGGAGCCGGCCGCGATTGCGGTGCCTTTTTCAAGCGTTTGCGGGCTCGGATCAGCCCGGCCTCGATCCGCGCGAAGGCCATCGATTTCCGGTCATAGACAGCGAGGTCGAGCCCCAGGCTCCCCGCCAGAGCCTCTACGACCGGCAGGGGTGCCGGATCGGCGTGTCGCCAGACCGGTCTGAGCTCGCGGAGAAAGACGTTGACCGTGACGGGGCCGATGCCGAAGAAGTCCAGGAGCTTCCTCTCCAGATCCTGACTGTCCTTCGCCGCGGCGTGCAGCTCGGTCAGGCGGCCCCGATAGGCGGTCATCAGCTGCTCGCAGTCCCGAAGAATCTGTTCGGATTTTCGGCCGTCGTAACGGACGTATCCGCCTTCGCGCATGATCGGATCGACGAGGGTGTCCCACCCGGCCTCGAGGATGCGTCGAGGGGTCAACAGCCTGTGCCGCGCAAAGGCCATGTAGGTGTGCTTGGCGATCGTCTCGGAGATCCTGGCGCCGAAGAGGATACTGGCAAGAAACCACTTGAAGAGCGCGGCGTCGCTGCCGTCGGCAAGGGCGATTCCCAGCTCTTCCGAGTACAGCGGGCTCGATTCCAGATCTTCGAGGGTGATCGCCATGACTCAGGCCGCGGGCGCCACGGTCGCGCGACCGTCGCCTCTGAAAGCCTCGTCGGCCTCGGCCACGAGCCGTTCCGCATCGTCGCCGTAGCGGGGCGAGAAGTGAAAGGGAACCAGGCGTCGCACCTTCGCCAAACGGGCGACGCAGCCCGCCTGGGCGGCCGTCAGATGGTTCTTCCTCGCGGCCATCTCCGCATCCTCTTCCAGGAAAGGCGTCTCGATGAAGAGGATATCGGCCCCCGACGCAAGCTGGACGATCTTCTGCCGGTTTTCCCTGGAATAGCGCGCGTCGGTTACATAGGCCACTTTCTGCCCGGGCAGGATCTCCGCAATGTCGGATTTCAGAGGGCCGAGCGGCAGCCACTCTTCATGTAAGCCGTCGCCGGCACGCCACCAGATGCGGAACAACCTGTCATCGGGCTCGTCTCGCCGGATGGCCGCCTTGAACTCCCGCAACCAGGGCCCGACGCGGAATCCCATGGCCTCCACCCGGTTTTTCCAGATGTTCACGTGGCCCTTTTCTTCCACGGCAAACGCCAGGCAGGCCGTGCCGTGGTCCAGGATCGCCGCCCGGACCCGGTAGTGTTGGTCGTCGAGCAGGATGCCGCCCGAGACCTCGGTAGATCGAAGATCCTCCAGCCGGAAGCCCCTTCGGCACCGGAACGTGCCCGACCTCAAAATGCCCTCCGGGTGCAGCTCGGCGGCGGTCAAGGTGAGATCCGTCGCGTAGTTCTGCACCAGGTTCCAGGTGTAGGCGGCCAACTTGTGCTCGACCTGCGGGATCAGACCCCGCGGTCCGAAAATGTGCAGGCTTTTGTCGCGACCCAGGCAGACCCGCAGCAACCGATCGAAGCCGCAGAAATGGTCCAGGTGCATGTGCGATACGAAAACATGGCTGACGCGGAGCAGCTTGCGCGGCGGCAGGCGATGGAGATCGCCGAGGTCGAAGAGAAGCGCTCGCTTTTCGTAGAGAAACTCCATGTAGACCCCCGGGTCACCGAAGGGATCGTTGATCAGAAAGGGATGAATGATCGGTCGCATGGAGGTCGTCACATCCCCTCGGCCCGTAGTGCCGACGCAATCTGTGCCGGGACCCGTTCGTTAGGTCCGCTCGTCACTTCGGTGCCACCGCCTGCCCGTCACGGCAGCGCCGGGGCTTCTCATGCCTCCCGGTTCCAGCGAACGCGGATAGAGTAGCTTTCTTCCTCGTAGTGGAAGTCGAGCTCCCCTTCATAGGCCCTATGGATTGCCTCGCCGATCCGGCGCGGCAGGTGAATATCCGTCGTCGTGATCACGACCACTTCGCCGCGATCCTCGACCTCCATGATCCGGTTCAAGGGATGTTCGCCGCTCTCCAGCTTCTCTTCATTGCGCGCCAGGTGGAGGATCTCCGTCTTGTGGTCCTTGAGAAATCCGCCGCCCAAGGTCAGCTCGCCGGCCGGATATCTGTCGTTGATCCGATGGCAGGCCTGGCACAGGACCTCCGACGCCCCGGCGGCAGGGGCGTCCCAGCACCATCGCCCCTGCTGGTAGACAGCCTTGCACTGTGGACACCGTGCGGGCTCCGACAGCTTGAGCCGGGCCTTGTAAGGATCGTGGACGCGCTCGCGAATCAGGCGATCCCTGCGGTGCCTTCGAGGGGTCTCTCCCAGGTTCTTCATCGCAAATCCCCGAGATGCAGGAAGTGGGTTGGCTAAACTTCGAGTAGGGGGCCGCCTCCCTAAGATACAGATAAAGGACTCTGGCAGCGACCTGCTTGACCTGCATCAAACTACGACCAAGGACTGAATCGCCCGCGCGACAGGTGATTGCGGTCGTACGCCTCGTGGCGCCCTTATTCAGCTCTTGCGGTCTGAGATCTCCTTAAGCTCTTCGAAAAGCGTGCGCTGTTCTGCCGAGAGCTTCTCGGGGATGTGCACGTCGATCCGGAGCAAGAGATCGCCCCGCTGGCCACCGCCGAATGCCGGCAGGCCCTTGCCCCTTAGCCGGAGGACGGAGCCGGGCTGCGTACCCGGCGGAACCCTCACGTTCACCTCGCCGTCGAGGGTCTGCACCTGTCTCCTCGTCCCCAGGACGGCGTCGGTCAGCTCGACGGCTTCATGGCGCCAGAGATTGGCGCCGTCGCGGATGAAGCGGGGATCGGGCTCGCTGCGCACAATGACGTAGAGGTCCCCAGGCGCGCCGCCCGCCTCGGGACTGGGAAAGCCATGCGCCGGGACGCGCAGGACCATGCCCTCCTCGACGCCGACCGGGATCTTGACCCTGAGTTCTTCCTCGGCCGTGCTTCGCCCGCTGCCGCCGCAGTCTGCACAGGGGTTGTCGATGATCCGGCCACGCCCGCCGCAGGCCGGGCAGGGCGTGATCTGCTGGAAGTGGACCCCACCCCGGCGTTCGCTTTTGATCTGCTGGCCGCTGCCGCCGCAGTCTTCGCAGTCTCTCGGCGTCGAGCCTGGCGCCGCGCCGGTTCCCCCACAGGTGGCGCAGGGTTCCGGACGATGCAGACGCACGGTTTCTTCGCCGCCCGCCAGGACCCGGACCAAGGGCACCCGGACTTCGACTTCGATGTTCTGGCCCCGGCGCGGCCCTCGCGGCTGGCGGAACAGCCGGTCGAAGAGGCCCCCGCCACCGAAGTCGAAGCCGAGGCCGCCGAAGAGATCTCCGAAATCGATTCCGCCGAAAAGATCCTCGGGCGTGAAGTCCGCGACGCCGGCGTGGCCACGCAGGTCGTACTCTCGCCGTTTCTTGGGGTCGCTCAGAATGGCGTAGGCCTCGGCGATCTCCTTGAAGCGCTCTTCGGCGCCCGGTTCCTTGTTACGGTCGGGATGGTACTTGAGGGCGAGCTTGCGGAAGGCGTCCTTGATCGCCTTCTCATCCGCGTTCGACGGAACTCCAAGGACCTCGTAGTAGTCGCGGCGCGCGTCCAAGACTCGTCACCGTTTCAGCCTTGGCGGCGTTGCGCTTCTTCGTACTCCGCGTCGACCACCTTCTGGCCGCCGGCGGGCCGCGCCGCGCCGCCCTCCGCACCGACATCCGGCTTCGGATGCGGCGATGGCTCGGCGCCGGCATAGACCGTCTTGCCGACCTCCTGCAGCACCAGCTTCAGGGCCTCGGCCTTGGCGGTGGCCTTTTCCGCATCCCGCGAGGAGACAGCCTCGCGGGCTTCGGAGAACGCGGCCTCGATGCGCTTCTTGAGGTCCTCGGAGATCTTGTCGCCGAAATCGGCCAGGGTCTTCTCGGCCTGGTAACAGACGGCGGCTTCTCCGCCGCCTCGCGGCGCTTCCTGTCCTCCTCCGCATAGTCCTCGGCCTGCCGAATCATGCGCTCCTTTTCGTCCCGCGGCAGTCTGGTGGACCCGGTGATCCGGATCGACTGCGACTTCCCGCTCGCGGTGTCCTTGGCGGAGACATTCAGGATGCCGTCGGAATCGATATCGAAGGTCACGTCGATCTTCGGCATCCCACGGGGGGCAGGCGCGAGGCCGTCCAAATTGAACTGGCCAAGGCCGGTGTTGTCGGCGGCCATCGGCCGTTCGCCCTGGAACACCTGGATCGTCACGCTGGTCTGCATGTCGGCCGCCGTGGTGAAGATCTCCGAGCGCTTGACGGGGATCGGCGTGTTGCGCGCGATCAGCGGCGTGGCCACGCCGCCCAGCGTCTCCACGCCGAGGGTCAGCGGCGTGACGTCGACCAGGACGATCTCGCCCATCTCTCCCGCCAGGACCCCGGCCTGGATCGCCGCCCCCTGAGCCACGCATTCCATCGGGTCCATGCCGGTTTCGGCCTGCTTGTGCAGCAGATCCTCGAAGAAGGTGCGCACGCAGGGCATGCGGGTGGGGCCGCCGACGAAGATCAGACGATCGACCTGTGCTGGCTGCAGATCGGCGTCGTGCAGCGCTTGCATCACCGGTGCCCGACAGCGCTCGATCACCGGGCGCACCAGCCGTTCCAGCTCGGTGCGGGTCAGCTCGACATCGAGGTTGTGGGCCGTGCCGGTCGAAACCGCCAGGAACGGCAGGCTGATATGCGTGGTGGTGCTGCTGGAAAGCTCGACCTTGGCGATCTCCGCGGCCTCACGGAGTCGCGCGGCGGCCGTCGGGTCTTCGCGCACGTCGACGCTGCTTTGCGCCTTGAACCGCTCCGCCAGGTGATCGACAAGCAGCCCGTCCATGTCGCTGCCGCCCAGCCGGGTATCGCCGCTGGTGGCCTTGACCTCGAAGACTCCCTTGCCGAACTCCATGATCGTGACGTCCAGCGTCCCGCCGCCGAAGTCGACCACCGCGATCCTCAGCTCCTCGCCGCCCCGGTCGAGGCCGTAGGCCAGCGAAGCGGCCGTCGGCTCGTTGACCAGGCGGATGGCCTCGATCCCGGCGATGGTGCAGGCGTCCTTGGTCGCGCTGCGCTGGTTGTCGTCGAAGTAGGCGGGCACGGTCACGACCGCCTTCTCGATGGGCTTCCCCAGGAAGGCCTCGGCATCGCGCTTGATCTTCTGCAGCAGGAAGGCGGAGAGCTGCTCCGGCGAGAAGTCCTTGCCGCGCAAATGGACCGTTTCGCGCCGGCCCATCCGCCGCTTGAAGCCGGTCGCGGTGCCGTCCGGATTGGCCGCGGCTTGGCGCCGCGCCGGCTCGCCGACCAGCATCGAACCGTCGGCGGACAGCGCGACATAGCTGGGAAAGGCCTTGCCTCCCAGGCTCACGCCTTCGGCGCTGGGAATGATCACGGGCCGCCCGCCACGCAGGACCGCCGCGGCCGAGTTGGAGGTTCCAAGATCGATTCCGATGATCGGCATGGCTCGCCTCCTATGACCCAAGATCAGAGCTTCGATCCCGCTGACTGAATGGACATTGACTTGGGTCAACAAGACGAGTTTCCGCCAAGCGGATCCGGCGCGCCCCGGCCCCCTATGCGGCCGGAGCCGAGCGCTTCGCCGCAGGCAAGTCCCGCTTGTTGGGGCGAGAGGAGGCCTCAATGCCGGTGACGCAGATCAATGTCCTTCGTCGTCGCAGCATTCACGCTGCCTGAAGAACGACCCGACGGTCTCGCGAGGTGGCGGTCTTGCCCGATTTCGGCTTTGCTCGTCGTCGATTCCTTGTCCAAGTCGGTCGGGCCGCCTTGCTGGCCACGAGCGCCACGGTTCTGCCCATGAGACAAAGCACCTTTGCAGATCCTGAAGAGCCTCTCCGGGAAGTCGAACTTCAAGAGCCCGACCAGGGAGGCCGACTGACCCTGGAGAAAACACTGGCGCAGCGCCGATCGGTCAGAGATTTCGCGCCAGGGTCCCTTACGCTGGCCGAGCTCTCGCAGCTGCTTTGGGCGGGACAAGGCATCACGAACCGGTCAGGGTTCCGGACGGCGCCCTCCGCAGGCGCACTCTATCCGCTCAAGCTCTTTGCCGCCGTCGGGCAGGTCGAATCCCTTCCATCGGGCGTCTTTCGATACAGTCCTTCCAAGCAACTGCTGGAGCCGCTCGGCGCCGGCGATCGCCTTGCCGCATTGAGCCGAGCCGCCCTTTCCCAGGCCTGGATCGCTGAGAGTGCCGTCGTGATCGCGGTGGCCGCGGTGGTGCGACGCACGACGTTGAAGTACGGCGAACGCGGCCGGAGGTACGTCTACCTGGAGGCCGGGCACGTCGCCCAGAACATCTGTCTTCAGGCCGTTTCCCTGGGTTTGGGCGTGACGCCCGTCGGTGCCTTCGAGGACGATGAGGTCAAGGCTGTGCTGGCGCTTTCGGCCGAGGCGGAGCCCATCTATCTCCTGCCCGTCGGTCGGCGCTGATCTCGGGCGGCGCGGGAGGCGGCCGTGTTCACCAAGCGCGTGACGATCTTCACGCTGCTGGGCTTCAAGGTTCAGGTCGACTTCTCCTGGATTTTCCTGGCTGTGCTGATCACTTGGACCTTGGCCCAGGGGCTCTTCCCAGCCAGATACGAGGAGCTCTCCGCCGCGACCTACTGGCGGATGGGCATCGCCGGCATGATCGGCGTGATATTTTCCATTATTTTCCATGAGTTGTGCCACTCGCTCGTCGCCCGCCACTATGGAATCCCGATCAAGGGAATCACGCTCTTCATCTTCGGCGGCGTGGCGGAGATGGAGGAAGAGCCGCCCAGCGCCAAATCCGAGTTCTTCATGGCCATTGCCGGGCCGATCTCAAGCTATCTCCTGGCGGCCGGCTTCTATGCCTTGGCCATGGTCGGATCGGCGGCAAGCCTGCCCATCGCTGCGCTGGGCGTCCTCCGGTACCTGGCCTTCATCAACACGCTCCTCGCGACCTTCAATCTTTTCCCCGCCTTTCCCCTCGACGGCGGTCGCGCCTTTCGGGCCGCGCTCTGGTACTGGAAGAGGGATTTCGCCGCCGCGACGCGCCGGGCCGCCAACATCGGCAACATCTTCGGGATCCTGCTGATGGCGCTGGGCGCCTTGAACATTCTGGCCGGCAACTTCATCGGCGGTATGTGGTGGTTTCTGATCGGGATCTTTGTCCGTGCCGCCGCCAGCGCGTCCTACATGCAAGCCTTGGTCACGCGGGTCTTGCAGGGCGAAGCGGTAAGGCGGTTCATGACCAGCGCCGTCGTTACGGTTCCCGCTGACCTGCCAATCGACAGCTTGGTGGAGGACTATGTCTATCGGCACCACCATGAGTTCTTTCCGGTCGTCGAGGGAGAGCGCCTTATCGGCTGCGTCACGGCCAAACAGATAAAACTCGTGCCCAAGGAGCGTTGGGCCGTCGTGTCGGTACGAGAAATCATGACCCCGTGCAGTCCGGAAAACTGCGTCGGGCCGGACGATGACGCCATGAGGGTGCTGTCGATCATGAGGCGCTCGGGGAACGGCCGACTGATGGTGGTCCGCGGCCGCGAGCTCGTCGGCATCATCGCTTTGAAGGATTTGCTTGAATTCTTTGCCCTGAAGATGGACCTGGAGGGCCTCAAATGAACGGTGACGTGGCCAAGTCACGGATCAGAGTCTGTCTCGCCCGCGAAGGCGGCACGATACGCACTCAAATATCGGCCGACCCTACCGGACTAACCTTGCAAACGCCCGGAAAGTGACGCTTGGCTTCAACTTCTGGGTATGCTTTCGGCCAGCCCGGACCGAACTATGACGTTCCGGGCCATGGCGGACACCAGAGCGCGCGGAAGCCGTGGCCCTGACAAGACCATTCTTGACGATCGACGGTTCCTATGGGGAAGGCGGCGGCCAGATCCTCCGCAGCGCGATCTGCCTGTCTGCGATCGAGCAACGCCCGGTCAGGATCGTGAAGATCCGTGCGGGACGTCCGAAGCCAGGCCTTGCCGCCCAGCACTTGACCACGGTGCGCGCCCTGGCCGCTCTGTGCGGCGCGGCTCTGGAAGGCGACGAGCTCGGGTCGTCGACGCTCACCTTCGCGCCGGCGGGGTCGGTCAGGCCAGGGGACTATCTCTTCGATGTTGCCGAGGCACGCGCCGGAGGCAGCGCCGGTGCTACGAGCCTGGTGCTCCAGACCGCCGCGTTGCCGTTGGCCCTGGCGCATGGTCGCTCCTCCTTGACTTTGCGCGGCGGCACTCATGTCCCCTGGAGCCCGCCTTATGACTACCTCAAGGACGTATGGGTTCCGACGCTGCGAAGAACAGGTGTCCGGCTCTCCGTAGAGCTCCACGCCTGGGGATGGTATCCGCGCGGGCAAGGTGAGATCTATTCGAGCATCCAAGGACTCGATAGGGGAAGCGAACGGGGCGCACTCAAGCCAATCGATCTGACCGACCCCGGCAGGCTTGAACGGATCTCTGGCCGGGCGGTCGCTGCCAACCTGCCACAGCACATTGCGCTGAGAATGTCAGAAAGAGCTAGTGCGTTGACGGCAGATCTCGGCGCCGATGTCTCGATTCGCGCCGAGACCGTGCAGGCGGCCTGTCCGGGCGCGGGTATCTTTTTCACCGCGGAGCACGAGCACGTGCGCTGCGGCTTTAGCGCCTTGGGCAAAAGAGGGAAACCGGCCGAGCAGGTGGCCGAGGAGGCCGTCCAGGCCTTGCGCCGCCATCGGTCCTCCGGTGCCGCCTTGGACTCCCATCTTCCCGATCAGATCCTGCTGCCGTTGGCTTTTGCGGAAGGTCCGTCGAGGTTCTCGGCGGAATGCATCAGCCGGCATTTCGAAACCAATGCTTGGGTGCTCGAACAGTTCGACCTTGCCCGATTTGCGATCGAGCGGCGCGCCTCCGGCGCCGGCGTGGTCACCGTGTCGCCCCGAAAGGCCCGAGGTTAGTCCAGCTTGAGGAAGGGACAGCGGGAAAGGTCGTCGCGCGTCCAGATCGAGAGGCCGGCTCGGTTGTCGACCGTGTCGACGTCGATGATTACGTCCGGGTCTTCGAAGGTGATCCGACCGGGCGTCCCCCGCTCTTCGAGCGCCTGCAGGATCACGTCGTCTAGGAAGTGCTCCTCGTCGTGGCTGGACATCTGCTGATGGAAGCCGCGACGGTGCATTCTGACATGGAAGCTTTTGCCGATGAGCTCCGGGATCCGCTCGAGAGCGAACGCACGGGCCTGGGACTCGAAGCCCTCCCGATCCTGAAAGGTGAAGGTGACTTCGGCCGGCATAACGCGCGACACCATCTTCAAGAGACCCGGCGCATTGACGACCAAGGCCGAGAGACGAGTGAGAAAATCACTTCGATCTTCCACCTTCATCAGGAAGACGTTGTAGTAGCCGCTCCGCCGCACTTCTCCGAACTGGGAGAAGATCTGGCAAGCTCGGGTGAAGGCGTCCTGGTGGACGGTCACCACGACATTCCAGTCAAGCATCCCCTATGCCTCGTCTTTGGGGCGACGCGATGCCGCCGCTCAGGCGTGCACCTCCAGCTCGTTGATCACGCCGTTCACGCCGAAGACGTACCAGGCGTCGGCCTCCGCCATGTCGCGCTCCGATTCCGTCGTGACCTGGCCACGCAGGGTGACAACGGACTCGCGGGTCACAGCGCGGACCTGGCTGGCGTTGACGAAGGGATCCTTCTCCAGGGCAATGCGGACGGCGTCAGTGATCTCGTCGTCGTTGTCCTCCTCGGGCGGGGACTCGGCCAGCCCGTTGATTACGTCGCGGCTGCCGGGCACCCACCAGGCCAGAACCCCCGCAAGGCGCTTGTGGCCAAGACCGGGAACCTCGCCGTTCAAGGTCACGACGCCCTCCGAGACGGAGACCTCGATCCGTCCTCGCGGCGAGAGGACGGGATCTCGGATGGTCTCCCGGCCGCTTCCCGTTACCTCGATCAATGTGCATTCGGCGAAAGCCGGCTCCTGCAGGACGGCATCCCGCAGGAGAACTCGGATCTCGCCGTCACCCATGGCCTGGGCCGGTGTCACGCGCAGCCGATCGACGATCCCCGTCACTGCATCCAAGGCCGCGGTTCGTCTCAGCGCCAGCTTCTTCGCGGCGACGCTGGGAACGTCGCCTTCCAGGACCAGGGCGTCATCGGCCAAGCTCGCGGAAATGCGCGAATGGCAGTCGGCGAGACGCGGCTCGCTTGCGAGCGCCGCCCGCACCCTGGCGAGCACCCCCTGGATTGATTCGGCCATGCCTGTCGCCACCCGCTGGATCGTCCGTTGACCAAGTCCGTTCCGGCTCACTTGCCGCCGGGCGACGTGTCCTGCCCGCGCCCAGTCCTTCGAGATTGGACATGGATGCAGGTTGATGCCTTGACGCCGATCAAGATCCAACGGCCTCGCGGAAGGCGTCTGGATCTCCGTCTGGAAGCCACGCCCTGGGCTTGACGAAGATCATGGCTGGGCGACGGCAGGCCAAGCAGGCTCGAGAGCAACGCCGAGGCATTTCCTGCCACGCAGAAGGAGCGGACAACCATGTCGACCTTCATCATGCTGACCCGCCTGACCCATGGGGCCCTGGCCTCGCCGAGCTCGCTCGAGAACCTGGAGCGCGAGGTCATGGAGCGCATGCGCGCCGAGTGTCCCGAAGTGGAATGGCTGAGCAGCTACGCCGTTCTGGGGCCCTGCGACTACCTCGATATCTTTCAGGCCCCCGACATCGAAACCGCGACCAAGGTCGCCACCATCGTGCGGACCTTCGGCCATGCCGAGACCGAGATCTGGGCCGCGACCGAATGGGACAGCTTCAAGGAGTTGGTGCGCTACCTTCCGCCGGCCAAAGCTGAGGCTGGCGAAAAGGCGGCGCCAAGCTGACGCGGCCTAGGCTTTGCCCCGTGTGGTGAGTCGCATCGGCTTCTTGATCAACCCGATCGCGGGCATGGGCGGTCGCGTCGGCCTCAAAGGAACCGACGGCGTCGTCGAGGCCGCGATTGCACTCGGCGCGCGTCGTATGGCGCACGTCAAGGCCGTCGAGACCTTGAACGAGTTCGGCCGGCTGATCGGCGCCTCAGGCAGCAACATCGACGTCGCCTGGCTCACCTGTGCCGGAGACATGGGTGCCGACTGCTTGCGCGCGGCCGGGTTTTCCCGCTTCGAGGCCGTCCACCAGGCGGCCGAAGGGCAGAGCGACGACCGGGACACCAAGGCGGCTGCCAAGTGCTTCGTGGAGCGCGGGGTCGATCTGATCCTCTTCTGCGGAGGGGATGGCACGGCGCGGGACCTCTGCGATGTCGTTGGAGAACATACGCCGCTTTTGGGCATACCCGCGGGAGTCAAGATGTATTCCGGCGTCTTCGGCATGACGCCCGCGAGGACCGCGGAGATCCTCCTCGGATTTCTGGAGGGGCGGCTCACTGTCGCACAGGCCGATGTCCTCGATCTTGACGAGGAGAAGTATCGGCAGGGGGAATGGGCGGTGAAACTGTTTTACTCCGCGCTCACGCCTTACGAGCCGACGCTGACGCCGGCTGCCAAGATGCTGATCACCGAGACCAGTGACGCCGACGTCAAGCGTGAGATCGCGAGCTATCTGCTTGAGGAGATCCGGGCGGATCGCACGGCACTCTTCCTGCTGGGGCCGGGCAGCACGGTGCGCTCGATCGGAGACGCGCTGGGAATCGAGAAGACTCTGCTCGGGATCGATGCGATCGCCGGCGAAGAGATCGTCGGGCGGGATCTGAACGAACGACAGATCTCCGATCTGCTCGACCACTATCCGCGCTGCAAACTGGTTCTCAGCCCGATCGGGGCGCAGGGTTTCATCCTTGGCCGTGGCAACCTTCAGCTCAGCCCGGAGGTTATCAGGCGGATCGGAGTTCACGATATAATCGTTGTCGCCACACCAGCGAAGCTGGCACGAACACCGGTCCTGCGCTTCGACACGGGTGACGCGACATTGGACTTGGAGCTGACCGCCAGCGGCTACCTCTCCGTCGTGATCGGCTATCGCCTGCATCGACTGGCAAAGGTTCAGGCCTAGAGACTGGGAGCCGCCTGTGCACAAGAATGCCGCCCGGAGATCGCCATGACCTATCTGCCCCACACCGATGCGGACCGCAAGGCCATGCTGGAAGCCATCGGTCTGCGATCGATGTCGGAACTCTTCGACGATGTGCCCGAGCGCGTCCGCTTTCCCGATCTGAAACTGCCGCCGGCGACGACCGAGATGGAGATCGGTCGAGAGATGCAGGATCTTGCTGAAGGAAACACGAAGGTGACGCGCGGCGCCTGCTTCCTCGGGGCCGGCGCCTACCACCACTACATCCCGCCGACCGTCGACGACGTGTTGCGACGCGGCGAGTTCTACACTTCCTACACGCCCTACCAGCCGGAGATCAGCCAGGGGATGCTGCAGACCATGTTCGAGTACCAGAGCATGATCTGCCGTCTGACCGAAATGGAGGTCAGCAACGCCAGCCACTACGACGGCGCGACGGCGCTGGCCGAAGGCGTGTTGCTCGCCCTCGATGTGGCGAAAGGCGACCGCAGCAAGGTCCTGCTGTCCTCGGCCCTGCACCCTCAGTACCGGCAGGTCGTGAGGACCTACATAGGGGGCACCGACGTGGAGGTTCTCGGTGACGAAGACCAGAGTGCCGACATCGCCGAGCTGAGCGCGGGGCTGGATGGGCAAACGGCCGCGCTCGTCATCCAGAACCCCAACTACTTCGGCCAGTTCGAAGACGTCCACGGCCTGGCAAAGGCCGTTCATGCCGTCGGCGCCTTGCTGATCGTCGTGGTCGATCCGATCGCCCTGGGGCTGTTCCAGGCGCCTGGCGCCTACGGCACGGACGTGGCGGTTGCGGAGGGCCAGCCGCTGGGGATTCCGCTGTCCTTCGGCGGGCCGCACCTCGGTATCTTCGCGACCAGGAGGGCCTATCTGCGACGACTCGCCGGCCGCTTGGTGGGCGAAACTCGCGACCTCGAGGGAACGCGCGGCTATGTGCTGACTCTGGGCACGCGCGAGCAGCACATCCGCCGCGCCAAGGCGACCAGCAACATCTGCACCAACGCGGCGCTGACGGCGCTTGCCGCCAGCGTCTATCTGGCGACCTTGGGCAAGTCCGGTCTTAGGCAGGTGGCCAGTCTCTGCTACCACAAAGCCCATTACGCGGCTTCGCGGATCGCCGAACTCCCCGGGCTCGCGATCAATCCACAGGCGCCCGACAAGCCCTTCTTCAAGGAGTTCGTTGTCCGTCTGCCGAAACCCGTGGCTCAAGTGAACCAGATGCTGCTGGAGGAGTCCGGGATCATCGGCGGCTACGACATCGGCCAGGACCATCCGCAATTCGAGTCCCACATGTTGCTCGCGGTGACCGAGATGAACACGCGCTCGGCGATCGACGACTTGGTCGAGGCGCTGCGCCAGGCAACGGCATGAACAAGCAAGCGCGACAGAACGCTTCGAGGGAGGGCGGCCTGGAACCCACCGTTTATGAATTGGGCGTCGCTGGTCGCAGTGGTGCCGACCTCGCGGAGCCGGACGTGCCGGAGTCCGCTTTGCCCGAGAACCTGCTACGCGACGACAACGGCTTGCCGGAACTCTCCCAGGTCGACGTCGTGCGGCACTACCTGCGTCTGTCGCGGATGAATTTCGGGGTCGACAGTGGCTTCTATCCGCTCGGCTCCTGCACCATGAAGTACAACCCGAAGGTCAACGAAGAAATCGCCCGCTTGCCCGGCTTCGCCGACAGCCATCCGCTGCAATCGCCGGAGACGGTTCGGGGCAACCTGGCGCTGATGCACGCGCTTCAGGATTGGCTAAAGGAGATTGGCGGCTTCGCCGGCGTTTCCCTGCAGCCGGCCGCCGGCGCCCACGGCGAGCTGGCCGCCCTCCTGATGATGCGCGCCCACCATGCCGACCGCGGCGAAGGCGGGCGCAACCAGGTCCTGATCCCGGACTCGGCGCACGGCACGAACCCCGCGTCCACGACCATGGCCGGTTTGATCGCCCTGGAGATTCCCTCGGACGAGCGGGGCAACATCGACCTGCGGGCTCTGCGCGCGGCCTGCGACGAGACCGTGGTCGGCCTCATGCTGACAAATCCCAACACTCTCGGATTGCTCGAGGAGCAGCTCGACGAAGTCGTCGCCCTGGTGCACGGCTGCGGCGGCCTGGTCTACGGCGACGGCGCCAACATGAACGCCTTGGCCGGGATCGCCCGGCCGGGCGATCTGGGCATCGACCTGATGCACTACAACCTGCACAAGACCTTTGCGACGCCGCATGGGGGCGGCGGTCCGGGATCGGGCCCCCTGGGCGCGTCAAAGGCCCTGATGGACTACCTGCCCGGGCCCATCGTTGTGGCGGAACCCTCACAGAGTCCGGAGACCGCGCGACATCGGCTCGAGATGCCCGAACGATCGATCGGCCGACTCTGCACGTTTTTCGGCAACTTTGGGATGTTCGTTCGCGCCTATGCCTACATCCGGGTCCACGGCAGCGAGGGTCTTCGCGACAACGCCATGCATGCCGTGTTGAACGCCAACTACCTGCGGGTCGGGTTGAGGGACTTCTACCCGGTGCCCTTCGATCGCATCAACATGCACGAATTCGTCTGCCAGGGCCGCCCCGAAGGTAGCAGCGTCCGTGCCCTCGACGTCAGCAAGCGCCTGATGGACTTTGGATTCCATCCGCCGACCAACTACTTCCCGCTGATCGTCCCCGAAGCCCTGATGATCGAGCCCACCGAGACCGAAAGCCGGGAAACCCTGGACGCCTTTGTCGCCGCGATGACCGAGATCGCCGGGGAAGCGCTGGCCCGACCCGAGGTCCTCAGGGCTGCGCCCCACCAGACGCCGGTCCGGCGGCTCGACGAGGTGCGTGCTGCGCGAGAACCGGTGCTTTGTGACAAGGCGGCGCGGGGCGAGCCCTGACCGGACCCGTACCGCACAGGTTGATCGCATCCGGGGTCATCCGACAGGATGCATCCGCGACAGCCGATCGGCGGCGCGGATCGGTTCGGGCAGGCGATATCGGTCAACACAGCGCAGCACCCATTGCACGGCGCTAGCCAGGCTGATTCGATGGCCAAGCGACACGAACAAGGGCCGGGTGTTGTTCCGGGTCCGAACTACCGTTCCCACGACCTCGCCATGTAAGAGCAGGAAGGTCGAGTTCCCGCGCGCCGGATCAGGCCCTTTGTAGCTGCCGACGAGACGCGACTTCGCGACGCCGATCGTGGGAAGATCCACCAGCACTCCAATATGGCAGGCAAGGCCGAAACGACGGGGATGTGCGAGGCCCTGCCCATCGACGAGAAGCAGATCGGGGCACAGGGAGAGGCTTTGCAGAGCGGCGAGGAGCGCCGGCGCCTCTCGAAACGACAGATAACCCGGCACATAAGGAAAGGTGAGAGGTGTGCAGGCTAAGGCGCTCTCCAGCAGCAAGAGCTCCGGATAGCTCATCGCCGCGGCCGCGCCCCAGACCAGGCCCTGTTGTGGTGTGTAGTGCGCGTCGAGACCCACGACGATTCTGACACTGCCAAAGCGGTCCTCGGTCACAACGCGGTGACGAAGTGCTTCCTGGATCTCGCGCGCCTCCTGGGGCGTGCTCGGCCAGTCGGCAGCGATCGTGGATTTGGAAGCGGTCATTTCGTGATCTCAGGTGGGCTGCGTTCTCTGAACCTTAGGCTCGGCGCCTGGTGTCGCGCCCTGCGGCTAGAGCGGGATGATTTGAAGTCGATTGGACTTCAAATCTGAATCCCGCTCTATTTCAATTGGTTAGAGCACGATGATATGAGGTTGGTTCAACCTCATATCATCGTGCTCTAGCGCCGTTTGGCGTCTCGTTTCCGCCAGAGGCGTGCTCCTGCGAGACGATCGGCGCGAAGCAGTCCGGGCGTGCTGTTGCGGGGTAGAACCCTGTAGGCGGGAGTCACCGAGCGGTCGAAGGCGAGGGCGGACTCCAGCACCTTGGGAGGGATGCGCGCGAACTGCTTCGGACGGTAGCCTTCCCGCAGGACGCGTGGCACGTCGGGATTGTCGACCTCGACGACGACGGAGCCGTCTTCCAGATCCCCCAGCAGGTCTGCACATAGCCCCACGGCTGCGATCTCCGCCGCCAATGCGTAACCCTCGACGTCCGAGACGGACCGGGTGCGCTCCGCAACGACCTTGTCGCCGACCGTGAGCACGGCGGCGCAGGCCGCCTTCCTTCCGCTGCAGGCGCCGTCGACGCTGAGCAGGATCGCATCGGTCACGGCGCGCCGGCCGCAGATGAGGAGTCGCCGTTCAAGATCACCTCCAGACCGTCATGGGCGAAGCCCGCCTCCACTTGGCGCTCCCGCCCCCATACGGTGCAACTGCGCCCCGAGCGCCCGTTCGTCGCCCGCGATGATCTCGGCACCGCAATGGGTGAAGAGCGCTCTTCCGACCCGTTCCTTCTGGCAACAGCCCGTCGAGCTCGAAGGGCGCGCGCGCCTGCAGGACGCGCTTCTGCTTGATCGGAAAGTCCTCGAGGCCGCTCCAGCCGTCCTCCGTCGCGCAGGCGAGGCAGGGCGCGCCCTCCGTCAAGCCCCAGGCATGGTCCGGCCTAGCGTGGGTGAGCACGATGGCGGTCAGCGCGATCCTGTCCAGCTCACCCAAACAGTCCCGGCCACAATCGACCATGACCCTTGAGTTTCCAGAGGAGACCAGGAGCGCGCTGTGCCGCCGATGGCGCCGGTTGCGTTCCTCCGTGTTGGCCCGCGTGCCGAGGAAGGTCAGCTTCATCTGCCGGCTCCGAATAGCCGCTCGGGCGCCGCGTCCAAGACCTGGGCCGATCAATGCCTGGGCGGCACACTCGGCGTTGCGGGGCGCGCCTCCAGAGAAGCGTTGTCTTGCAGCCAGGCGTTTGCCCGGGACTTGATGTCCGAGAGCTCGGTTGCGATCTGCGCCAGATTGAACTCCTCCTCAATGAGCGTCAGCGTGTCGACCGTCGGGTCGTAGTGGCGCAGGAACAGGCTGTACTCCTCCTCGAAGGCGTCGCGGTCGCCAATGTTGAAGTCCAGGACCTTTCGCACCTCGCCGCGCAGCGACAAGCCATGGGCCAGCCGCGTGTCGTAGCGGTCCATGATCTCGCGAACGCTGTCGTCTTCGACCCGGTAGTCCTGCGGCACCTTCAAGAGCGCCGCGATGTTTGATCCGCCGGCGTGCTCGGCGAGCTCGGAAGACCAGAGCAGGCGCGCCACCGTGGCGCAATGAGACAGCAGGGAATGGACGTAGAAATAGGTAGCGACGGCCTCCTGGCGGCCGCTCTTGTCGATGCTGCGGTAGGCCAGGTCCGCAAAGTCGCAGTAGGTCGCAATCTCGCGGATTCCCAGCTCTACGATGGGTGCGTCACGCATTTCGGCTCACTCCCTTTCCTCGGTTAATCGCCGCCATGCCTCACGGGCGCTTGAGCAGCGTCTTCAAGTCGGTCCAGCTTCGGGTGTTCAGCACGTCGTCCGGCTCCAGCCAGCCCCGCCGCGCCTGGCCGACGCCGAAGCGCAGATAGTCGAGTGAGGCCGTGGTGTGCGCGTCCGTCGAGATCGCGACCTTGAGGCCGAGATCCTTGGCCATCCTGCAGTGGATCTCCGTGAGGTCGAGGCGCTCCGGTTGGGCGTTGACCTCGAGATAGCAGCCGCGTTCGAGCGCCGCCTCCATCACCCGCTCCATGTCGACCTCGTAAGCCTCGCGCTCGCCGATCAGCCGTCCAGTCGGGTGGGCGAGGATGTTGAAACAGGGGTGGTCCATCGCGCGGATGATCCGCTCGGTCTGTCGTTCGACTGGGAGATCGAACTTGTAGTGGATCGCGCAGACCGTCAGGTCGAGCCGCTCGAGAATGCCGTTCGGGAGGTCGAGGGACCCGTCCTCGAGAATGTCGACCTCCGCCGCCTTCAGGATCCGTAGACCCCTGAGCCTCTCGTTGAGGGCCTCGATCTCCTCGATCTGACGGCCCAGGCGCTTCTCATCCAGGCCGTGGGCTATGGTGACGTGCTTCGTGTGATCGCTGATCGCCAGGTAGGCGTAACCGCGCTGCCTTGCCGCCTCGGCCATTTCGTCGATCGTGTTCCGACCGTCGGAGGCCTCGGTGTGGGTATGCAGGTCGCCGCGGATGTCTTCGGGCGCGATCAGTCTCGGCAGCTTGCCACGCTTCGCCGCTTCTATTTCGCCATGGTCTTCGCGCAGCTCCGGCTCGATGTAGGGCAGCCCGGCCTGTTCGAAGACCTCTTCCTCGCTGCGGCCGGCGATCCGCCGGTCGCCTCTGAAGACGCCATACTCGTTGAGCTTCAAGCCCTTGGCCACGGCCAGCTTGCGCACCGCTATGTTGTGCGCCTTGGAGCCCGTGAAGTAATGCAGCGCCGCGCCATAGCTAACTTGGGGCACGACCCGCAGGTCGACCTGGAGTCCGGAGCGCAGGAGGACGGTCGAGCGGGTCCTGCCCTTGGAGACGACCTCGTCGACGTCTTCATGGCCGACGAAGCGCTCCATGACCTTGGTGCCCTTCCGGCAGGTGACCAATATGTCCAGATCACCGACTGTCTCCTTGCGACGCCGAGAGCTGCCGGCAACGATCGCCTGCTGCACCCCTTCGACCTGCTTGAGATGACTCAGCAGGGATTCGGCCACTTCTTCCGCGGCAATCAGCTTTGTCCGCTTCTCCACATCTTTTCGGCGTTCGATGGCTCTGAGGATCTTTTCTTCGGACTTCCTTCCGAAACCGCGCAAGCTTCGAAGACGCCCAGCCTCGATGGCGTCCCTGAGACTCGGCAAGCTGTCGATCTTGAGCGTCTCGAACAGGACCTTGACCCGCTTGGGCCCGAGCCCGGGCAAAGCGGTTAATTCGACCAGTGCGCTCGGGCTTTCCCGCTCCAGGTCTTCGAGCTCATGGAGCCGCCCGGTATCGACGATCTCGTGGATTTTTCCGGCGAGGTCCTTGCCGATGCCCGGCAGCTCGGAGAGATCGGCGCCTTCCGCGAGCAGGCTCGCCACGCTGTGGGGCAGGTCCCAGATTGTACGCGCGGCCTTCCGGTGAGCCCGGACTCCGAAGGGGTTGGCCCCTTCGATTTCGAGCAGCGTGGCGTAGCGGTTGAAGACCTCCACGATCTCGGCATTGTGCGCCGGCATATCAAGAGAACCTGACTATTGGTCCTGCCGGCTCGATCGGCGATCGAGGGCTCAAGCTGCGTGCCCCGACTCGAAGAGGGCCGAGACCTCAATCACTTTGAACATTGTCAGGGTCATCTCCGCGAGTTTGAGAAACTGTCAGCTTGCCAAACTCTCTGGCCCTGGCCTCACCGCTATGACCTGCGTCAAGGATGGGGCGAACGGCCCTGGCGCCCCGGCATCGACCGGTCAATCGAACGACCAACACCCGGTGCAGGCTGGTCCTCGAGCAGACGCCACCGGCTGTTGATCTGCGTCATGGCACCTTTTTGCGCGGAATGTGTAGTGAGCCCTTGAAATCTCAAGAGACCTAGTCGCGCCTTGAGCTCCGTACTGCACGGCGGTGCTCTGCCCGCCGGAGGATGCTCGTCGATGTTGGGGTGAAGGGCGGGCAGGATTCCCCGGCAGGTGAAGGGATAGACAGACATGGCCGAAGGCCGGACTCGGGAACTAGGTTCGACGGAAACCGTGCAGTCGGTTGCGGACATTTGCTTGTTTGCCCTCGACGCTAGCCGCGACTATGGCGAGAAGGTCGCAACAGCCCTGGGGATTGAGCTCAGTAGGCATGAGGAACGGGACTTTGAGGACGGAGAACACAAGACGCGCCCCTTGATCAACGTCCGCGGACGCGACGTCTACGTGATCCAGTCCCTGCACGGCGACGACGGGCAAAGCGCGAACGACAAACTGTGCCGCCTCCTGTTCTTCGTCGGCGCCTTGAAGGATGCCTCGGCGAGGTCCGTCTGCGTCCTGACGCCCTATCTCTGCTACGCACGAAAGGACCGGAAGACCAAGTCCCGCGACCCGGTGACCACGCGCTACGTGGCGCGGCTTTTCGAAGCGGTCGGAACGGACCGCATCGTGACCCTCGACGTGCACAACTTGGCCGCCTTTCAGAACGCCTTCAGGTGCACGGCCGATCATCTGGAGGCCGCCGGCATCTTCGCGGCCTACTTTGCAGGCCTGGCGAACACCCGCGAATGGACCGTCGTCTCGCCCGACATCGGCGGCGTGAAACGTGCGGAACGCTTTCGCGAGGTCCTGGAAACTGCCACCGGCAAGGCGCTGTCGAGCGGGTTCATGCAGAAGAAGCGCAGCGCCGGCGTGGTGAGCGGCGACGTCCTGGTCGGTGAGATGGAGGGCAGGGCGGCCATCATCATCGATGATCTGATCAGCGCTGGGACCACGATGTCGCGCACCGCGCGGGCCTGTAAGGAGGCGGGGGCGACCGAGGTTCATGCCGCCGCGTCCCACGGGCTTTTCGTCGGCAAGGCCAACGAGCTTCTCGCGGATTCGGCGATCGACAGCATCGTGATCACGGACACGGTGCCGCCCTTCCGCCTGAGCCCAAGGCTGGCTCAGGAGAAGCTCGTCATCCTTGATGCCGCGGCGCTTTTTGCCGAGGCCATCAAGCGGATCCATACCGGGGGGTCGATCGTCGAGCTCCTCGGCGCCTGACACCCGGTTTTCCGCCAAGACGCCGATTGCGGGCCGTCGGCGTGATCGGTCTAAGGTGTCAGCTCGCCGGCGTAGCCATCGGCAAGGGCAAGGTAGTCGCGCGCCAGCGCGGCCCATCTTTCCGGGTCGCAGGTCTCAGGATCGGCAAGATGCCAGACTGCCAGCTTGGCGCGCAGGCAGGCGCGATAGCATTTGTAGAAGGCGACAAGCGTTTTCGTTGGATCGTCGCCGGTGAGTCCCCGATAGGTTTCAAAGATGCGCCGCCCGACGAAGGCCGCGCCCAGGAGCTCGCATTCCATCGCCAGAAAACAAAGCTCGTCGACCGGGTCCAAGATGCGGAAATCTCGATTGAACTCGAGGCAGTCGATGATCATCGGGCTCGGCCCCAAGCAGATATGCTCGGGCCTGAGATCGCCATGTGCCTCAACAATTCGGCGCTGACGAACCCGCTCCTTCAGGAGTTCCGGCCGTCGTTCGAGCAGGCGCAACTGTGCTTGACCGACGCGGTCGATCAGGGACACGCACAGGCCAAAGCTCGGCTTCGAAAGGGCGTCGAGGTTCGCCCGGATGTCCATCAGAAACCGATCGCGATACTCCTTCGGCGTGAGTTCTTGGCACGCCGAGGTTCGATAGAACTGGGCCAGGACACTTGCGACTCTATCGGCATCTTCGTCCCGAACGCGACTCTCGCGGACGGCCTGGTCGAGCATGAGCTCCCTGGGCAAGCGGCGCATCTTGACCAGCCAGTCCACGATTGCGCCCTTTCCTTCAAGGGACAGCCTGCCGTCGGGGTGAGCCCTAATCGGCAGGGTACCCAGGTAAACGTCGGGTGCCAGGCGGCGGTTGAGGCGCACCTCCTCCTGGCAGTCCAGGCGGCGTGCCTCGATGCTGCTGAAATCGAGGAAGTCATAGCGAACAGGCTTCTTCAGCTTGTAGGCGTGGTCGTCTGTCAGGAACACCCAGGACATATGGGTTTCGACGGCTTTGACGGACTTCGGGCGATCCGGGTAGCTGTCGGGCCGCCGGAGAAACGCGACCTTGGCCGTCAGCGTCACGAATTCGTCAGCAGATTTGCCATGCAACGGCGTCATTGCTCAACCCTTAGCCCCTCTGCCCCTGCCGCTGGGTAGCGATCCATCTCTTGGCCGTCAGAAAGCGCGAAACATGATCTAGGTTAAGGAAACCGGTGTCAGCTTTCTTTATGTCTCATCAAAAGCGCAGGGCCTCAGCATCAACCGGTGAAACGACAATGCAAACCGGTAGTGAGATCAAACATCACGAAGGGGCAGCGTTTGAGGTCAGGGATGTTGCGATCCCGCCCTATGACCTCAAGGGAATTCTGACTGTTCCGCCGACCGCGAAGGCGATCGTACTGTTCGCACATGGCAGCGGAAGCAGCCGCCTGAGCCCGCGGAACACCTTTGTTGCATCGGCGCTTCAAAAGGAAGGGCTCGGCACATTGTTGTTCGATCTCTTGAGACCGGAGGAGGAGCTGGACCGAGCCAACGTCTTCGATATTGAACTGCTGGCCGAACGCCTTCTCGCAGCCACGCGCTGGGTCCGCAAAGAGACGAAGTTGGAGGGATTCCAGATCGGGTACTTCGGCGCCAGCACCGGGGCGGCAGCGGCCCTGCGCGCCGCGGCGACCGAGGGCAACGACATTGCCGCCATCGTGTCGCGCGGCGGTCGGCCAGATCTCACGGGACCGGGCCTGCCGAAGGTGCGTGCCCCTTCGCTCTTCATCGTCGGCGGTGACGATCAGGAGGTCCTGGCGCTGAACCGGGCGGCGATGGCGGAGATGACCTGCGAGAAAGATCTCTTCGTGGTCCCCGAGGCGAGTCACCTCTTCGAGGAACCCGGTGCGCTCGATGTCGTCGTAGGTGTAGCAGGACAATGGTTTACAAAGCACCTGAGCCCCAGACAAGCGGCCTGATAGGCGAGCAGTTTCTGGATCGAAACCAGGCGGGCCGCCGCCTTGCCGAAGTGCTGCTTGCTTTCAAGGACAAGCGGCCGCTCGTGCTGGCCCTTCCCAGAGGAGGCCTGCCGATTGGCTATGAGGTGGCCAAGGCGCTGGCAGCGCCGCTGGACCTGGTCTTTGTTCGCAAGATCGGCGCGCCCTATCAGCCCGAACTGGCCCTGGGCGCCGTCGCCGATGGCGGCCGTCCCATCACCATACGCAACGACGACGTCATCCGGATGCTGGGGGTCTCGGAATCCTACCTGCAGGAGGAGATCCGGCGGAAGCTCGCTGAAATCGACCGGCGCAGGACGCTCTATCTGGCCGGTCGGCCCCGTGTTGATGTCAAGGGACGGACCGCCATCGTGGTCGATGACGGGATCGCGACCGGGGCCACGGTTCGGGCCGCCTTGCGCTCGGTCAGAAAGGGCCGGCCAGCCCGCTTGGTGCTGGCGGTCCCTGTCGCACCGCCGGAGACCATAGAAGTTCTGAAGGACGACGCGGACGAGGTCATTTGTCTTGAGACGCCTGTCCAGTTCTTCGCGATCAGCATGTTCTATCGAAGATTTGAACAGGTTAGTGACCAGGAGGTCGTCGATTGGCTGAAACGGGCGGAAGCGTTCCTGCAAAGCGAGGAGACCGAGGGAGAAAGCGCCGCACAGACCGATCGACCAGAGACGAACTCCGCTCCGCAGTGACCGAGAAACAGGCTTCGGCGGGACGTGATCCTGAAGGGGAAAGGCATGCTGGAACAATTGGGCGCTGAGACAGCCAAGGGAATCGCCGAGCTTGCCCGGGCGGCGCGGGACGCCCGGGACGCGATCCTGGACAAGATTCGTGATGAGGATGTCCAATCGGTGCCACCTGCACACGGCGAGCACAATCCGACCGTGGCCTTGGGGCTGGATCCGCTTCCGGAGAGTCACTCGGCCCGGGTTGCATTGAGGGAGGCCGTCGCCGCCCTGTCACCCGAAGCGCGGAGCGAACTCCGCGCCCTTATGTGGATCGGCAAGGGAGACTATGGTGCCAGGGATTGGGCAAAGGCCGTCAATGATGCGGCCGCGGCCCCGATGACGTTGCACGGTCTTCTTTGGTCGAACAGCCCAATTTGCACGCGTTTGTGATGAAGGCCCTCTACGAGCTGAAGCTGTCCTAGTTGCCAGTGGAAGGCCAATCGGCGAGAAGGGTCGCGCCGAGCCCGCCGAGGGCGCTATGCTGCCTCTGAAAAGGGAGCCGCATTTCGGCGAGTACCTGGAGGCGGTGTTGAAGAAGGAGACGCCAAAATCTCCAAGACTGGAGCGGGCCCTTTGAAGCCCGACCGGAGGTCGTCTTGATGCGCGAGGCGATCCGTGTGCTGGTGTTGGGCACCGGTCGAATGGGATCCGGGATCGCGCGGCTCGTACTCGATAAAGAAGGTCTCGAACTCGTCGGTGCGTTTGAGCGCAGAGCCGAGCGTTCAGGTACGGATCTTGGCTCAACGATCGGATACGAAGGCGATCTCGGCCTCCGCATCGAAGCCGACTTGGACAAAGTGATCGCTCAAGGCGAGCCCGACATAGCGATTCAGGCCACCTGCTCCCGGGCATCCGACGCGGCGGAGGAGATCACGACGCTCGTTCGGCGGGGCGTTCACGTGATTTCCATCGCCGAAGAGATGGCCTATCCCGCTAGCCGTTCGCCGGAAGTCGCGAAGGAAATCCGCCAGCTCGCCTTGGCAAACGGCGTTGCCGTTCTTGGCACGGGCATCAACCCCGGCTTCGTGCTCGACCTTCTGGTGATCACGCTGACTGGTGTCTGCACAGAGATCGAGTCCATCATGGCGAAGCGGGTGAACGATCTTTCCCCCTATGGTCCCTCCGTCCTGGCAAGTCAGGGTGTCGGGGTTTCGCCAGAGGCCTTCCGACGCGGCCTTGAGGACGGTACGGTCCTCGGCCATGTGGGCTTCCCGGAGTCGATCGGAATGATTGCGGCGGCGCTCGGCTGGCACATCGAGCGCGTCGAAGAGAGCAGGGAACCCATCGTCGCGCAGATCAGACGCACGACGCCCTTTGGCACGATCGAGCCCGGACAGGTGGCCGGCTGTCTGCACAGCGCCGTCGGTTACCGGGACGGCAGGTCCGCCATAACTCTGATTCATCCTCAGCAGGTGCAGCCTCATCTCGAAGGTGTGGAAACCGGCGACACGATCGAGATCCGCGGGACGCCCACTGTCCGTCTGAGCGGGAGTCCGGAGATCCCGGGCGGAGTCGGGACCACGGCTCTGGCCGTCAACATGATCCCACGGGTCCTGAACGCCGCGCCGGGCCTTTACTCGATGGCAGATCTGCCGGTTCCGGCCGCGATGCTGGGTGACGCCCGCACCCTGGTCCGCGCGCCAAGGCGAGAGGCCGGCCATGGCTGAGGTGGTTGAGAAGGGTGTCTGGGTGGAGGTTCACGGTACCGTGCTGCCGGTCGGCCAGCGGGCGCCTCAGGTGCCGCAGGATACCCAGGGCGTCCCCCTGGAGATGAGGGCGAAAGGCTTTCTCGCAGCGCCCGCAGCGCTTGGTGAGGAGGCCGAGATCGTAACGCCGACGGGCCGCAAGCTGCGCGGCAGGCTCGCGGCGGTGAACCCCGCTTACACGCACAGCTTCGGCGCCCCGATCCCGGAACTCTCCAATATCGGCAGCGAGATGAAAGCCATCCTGAAGAAGCGGGAAGGGACCGGATGACGCCGCACAGCAGCTACGAAAGGGTGATGGCGCGACGGGCGGAGATCGTCCGCAAGTCCATTGGGCTTGACTACGACCGCTACAGGAAGGGCGCGCTCGCCTTCGACTACGAAGGGCTGCTTGCCGACACTGGCTATGATCTGAGCGCGGTTCAGGCGATCCAGAGTCGGACCGCCATCGGCAAGACGCCGCTTGTTGAGTTGAGGAACATCACGGCGCTGGTGCGCTCGGTTGCTCGGTCTGGCAAGGGCGCGCGGATTTTCGTCAAGGACGAGGCCGCGAACCCCTCGGGTTCCTTCAAGGACCGTCGGGCCTCGGTCTCCGTCCATGAGGCAAAGCGCCGCGGCTACGAGGGGGTCGTAGCGGCGACGAGCGGCAACTACGGAGCCGCCGTGGCGTCACAGGCGGCAAAGGCCGGGCTGCGGTGCATCGTGGTGCAGGAAGCTTTCGACAGCAAAGGGGTCGCACAGCCGGAGATCGCGGAGAAGACACGCGCCTGCGAGGCCTACGGCGCCGAGGTCGTCCGCCTGTCCGTCGGTCCCGAGCTTTTCTATGTGTTCCTTCTGGTGCTCGAGGAGACCGGCTTCTTCAACGCGTCCCTCTACACACCCTACTCGATCCTGGGCATCGAGACGCTGGGCCAGGAGCTGGCGATGCAGATACAGGATCGGGTCGGCCGGTTTCCGGACGTCGTCCTGGTCACCCATGCGGGCGGCGGGAACCTGACCGGGACGGCCCGCGGGCTGCGCCAGGCGGGGGCAGGCGATACGACAGTGATCGCGGTCAGCGTCGATCTTGCCGGACTGCACATGGCCTCGGACCGCGACTTCAACCGCAAGTCCTTCACGACCGGCCATACGGGCTTCTCCATTCCCTTCACGACTTGGCCCGACCGGGCCGACGTCCCGCGAAACGCCGCCCGTCCGCTGCGCTATATGGACCGATTCGTGACCGTGACCCAGGGCGAGGTCTTTTTTGCGACGGAAGTCCTGGCCGCGCTCGAGGGAATGGAACGCGGCTCCGCAGGGAACACGTCGCTCGCCGCGGCCTTCGCGATCGCCCGCGAGCTGGACGAGGATCAGACCGTGGTGGTGCAGGAGACCGAGTACACCGGCGCCGGGAAGCACCCGATCGCGCAGCTAAACCTCGCGAAAGGCTTGGGGATCGAACTTCGTCGAGGCGACCCGCGCGACAATAAGCCCGGACAGGCGATCGTCATTCCGGAGCATCCGTCGCAGATCGAGGTCGTGGAGGTGGATTTGCAGCATGTTCGGCGGTCCTACCTAGGCAACGCCCTGGCGTCCTGTCCGACGGTCGAAGGCCTCGGCGAGGACGACCTCGCGTTCCTGGCTGCCGAAACCCGGTCCAGCCCGGCCGACGTCATGGAGGTGATCGATGAGGTGCGAGGAAAGACCTGACGATTTCGAAACGCGACGCGCGCATCTGCGCGCGATGTCGGACGAGGAGCTTCACGCACACTTCTGGCGTCTCGTCGGTGAGTTGGTCGCGCCCTTGATCGAGGAAGCTCGGACCCACACCACGCCGTCGATCGAACGTTCGGTGCTCTTGCGCATGGGGTTCTCGAGCGTGGAGGCGCAAGTCCTCGTGCAGCGCTTCGCCGAGCGGGGCCTGCTCGGCCGGGGTGCTGGCCGTTTGATCCTCGAGCTGGCAAGGGCAAAGAAACTCTCGATCCTGGGAGCCGGCGCGGCGCTGCTGGAGGGGCGTCACTGGGACGAGCTCCCGGCATGAAGCTCTCCCCCGAACAGAAGCTGGATCTGCAGGAAGTCCTTGAGGACCTGGATCGCTATCGGCCGAGGCGAAAAGGTTGGACCTGGCGCCAGAAAGCGGAAGCCCATCGCGTGGGGCCTTTCGTCTACGCGGAGGCCTCCGAAGACCTCGCGCGCTCGATTCCGCTGCCTTCTGCACGCCACTTCGGCGACATCGACCCGCAATGCGACATCGTGATCACGACCGAAATCGCATCCGGGCGCTTCGAGGACGACCTGCGGCGGATGCGCATGGCGGCGTGGCACGGTGCCGACCACATCATGGTCATCCGGACCACGGGTCAGTCCCACATCGACGGCCTGATGGAGGGCACACCTGAGGGGGTCGGCGGCATCCCGATCACCCGAAAGCAGCTGCGCGCCACGCGCAAGACGCTCGACGCCATCGAAGACGAGGTCGGCCGAGCGATCAACTTCCACTCCTATGTAAGTGGGCTCGCGGGGCCGGAGATCGCCGTGCTGTTCTCGGAGGAAGGGGTGAACGGGGCGCACCAGGATCCGCAGTACAACGTCCTCTACCGCGACATCAACATGCACCGCTCCTTCGTCGATGCGGCGGAGGCGAAGAAGATCCTCGCCGACGGCGAGATCCTGCAGATCGACGGCGCGCACAACGCCTGCGCCACGGCCAAGGAAGCTTGGAAGGTCACGCCGGAGGTACTCGTGCAGCATGCGATCAACACCGCAGTCTCGCGAGCCGTCGGTATGCCGGCCGAGCAGATCGCGCTGTCCACGGTGCCTCCGACCGCGCCACCTGCACCGAAGCTGCGGCTCGACCTGCCATTTGCAGTGGCCCTGCGCGGCCTTTTCAAGGGCTTCAAATTCCGGGCTCAGCAGAACACACGCTACATCGAGACCGATACGACGGAAGCCACCGTTACCCACGTTCTGGATACCCTGATCTCGCACCTGACCTCGGCCGATATCCAGAGCACGATCACGCCGGACGAAGGCCGCAACATCCCGTGGCACTACAACAACGTGATCGGCGTCAACACGGCGCGGCAGACCTTCATGGGCGTCGACGGTCTGAGGGATATGGTCGAGCTGCGTCGGACGGGGCCTCTGCCCGAGCAGGTGCGGGAGCTGAAGGAACGCGCCGTGCTTTTCCTCGAGGAGATGCTGGAAGGCGGTGGCTACTTTGCCGCCGTGGCTGAGGGGCAGTTTGTCGACTCCGGCTTCTATCCGGAGCGGAAGGGCGATGGAATCCGGCGGGAGCCGGCCGCGGGGGATGGCGCTGGCAGCGTGTTACGTCGGGAAGCCGACTATGGGGCGCCGGTTTGCAGCCATTTCGGCAGCAACGTCTATGACGACGGTGAGGGCAAGGCCTGCGCCGACTACGGAGGCTGCACTCTTTGTGACCGGTCGAAGATTCGATATATCGACGAGCTCGAGTCCGAGGACACCGTCGAAACAAGGCTCCGCGCAACGCTCGCAGACCGCGAGGCCGGGGTGGTACGGCCGGAGGTCGAGCGGCACGGCGACGGCATCGTCTGCGTGACTCTCTTCGTCCCGGAGGAGCGGCGCGTCGCCGAGGCGGCGGCGCTCGAGATGGCCAGGCATATGGGGCTTCGCGATCCGCAGGTGATCAGCCGCAGACTCCTGCACCCCGCGGAGGGCAGCGTCTTCGAGATCAAGGGTGTGCTCGATGTCGCCATCAGGATCGATCGGCTTCCGTCGTCCGCGCCGGAGGCCGCTCTCTCGGATGAAGAAATCGAAGCCTGGGCACGACCGCGGAACTTACAGGTCGTCGCCGCGACCATAGGCGAGGATGAGCATTCCGTCGGTATCCGGGAGATCCTGGACATCAAGCACGGTGGGATCGAGAAGTACGGTTTCAGCTGCCACTACCTGGGGACCTCCTTGGCGCCGGACCCGATTCTGGACGCCGTGGAGGCGACCGGCGCTTGCGCCGTGCTCATCTCCACCATCATCACCCATGCGGACGTCCACAAACGGAACATGCGGCGCCTCCACGAGGCCGCGACGGAACGAGGTCTGCGAGACCGCCTGATCCTGATCGCCGGCGGTCCCCAGGTGACACAGGCGATGGCGAGGGAGTGCGGGATGGATGGGGGCTTCGGCCGAGGCGCAAAGGGTCAGGATGTCGCCAGCTTCCTCGTACGCAAGCTGCGCGAGTCAGAGACTCCTTAGCTTATTGATCCCAGGCAAGCCTGCGAACGCCCATGGCCAAGCCCCGCGTGACCATCGACCTCGGCAAGATCGAGCACAATGCCCGCACCGTAGTCGGGCTGTGCAGGAGCTATGGGATCGCGGTCACGGGCGTGACCAAGGGCGCCTGCGGTCATCCGGAGGTGGCGAGGGCCATGTTGCGGGGCGGCGTCGCCTCGATCGGGGAATCGCGATTGGAAAACGTCTCCCGGCTCAGAGCCGCCGGCATCGACGTTCCCATCATGCTGCTCCGCATTCCTTGGCTCTCGGGTGTCGAGGACATCGTGGATTCGGTCGATCTGAGCCTGAACTCGGAGCCCGCGGTCCTGGGCGCCCTGTCGCAGGCGGCCCAGGCGCGAGACCGTGTTCACGACGTGATCGTCATGGTGGATCTCGGCGACCTCCGAGAAGGGGTATGGCCGGAGGATCTGCCCGACGTCGTCCGGGAGACCCTGGCTCTGCCCGGCCTTCGCTTGGTGGGACTCGGGGCCAGCCTTTCCTGCTTCAGCGGCGTTGTCCCCTCGGAGGAGAACATGAACCAGCTGGTTCGACTAGCGGGTCAGATCGAAACGGTCTTCGGGATCAGCTTTCAGTGGATCTCCGCCGGCAGCTCAAGCGCACTCGAACTCATCTCCGCGGGGCGGATGCCCGAGGCGATCAACCATGTCCGGATTGGCGAGGGCATCCTGCTCGGTCGCGAGACGATCCGTCGCAGACCCTGGCCGGGAACCTTCCAGGACGCTTTCCTTCTGCAAGCCGAAGTTCTCGAGCTCAAGCGGAAGCCCTCAATGCCGATCGGAGAGCGGAGCGAAGATGCCTTCGGCGAGTTGCCGGAATTCGCGGACCGCGGCGACATCGACCGCGCGATCTTGAACGTCGGGCGGCAGGACGTGAGCGTCGAGGGCATGACGCCGGTCGACCGAGACGTCACCATCATCGGTGCCTCGAGCGGCTACGTGATCGCCGACGTGACTCGGACCAAAGGCCGTCTTCGCGTTGGGGACGAGCTGGCCTTTGATCTCAACTACGCAGCCCTGCTTGCAGCCATGACTTCGCCTTACGTGGAGAAAGAAACAATAGGGGCGAGGTCAGGCCGTCGGTCCCATGACCTGTGACCCGCGGGCAAATTTCGAGCGGCGCAAAGGCGTGACCTTGAGCGAGATCAAGGCATCTTGATCCGGCTTCCTCAGTTTCTTTCCCAGGGCATTTGAGATCGATCAGGACCCCATTTCCATGGGACGCAGGAGTAGACGCCTGCCATGTAGCGAGAGGTCGCCGGTGCGGAAGGGCCTCAGGCGGCTCCTTGGGCTGTTGGCCTGCTTGACGGTCACTGTCGGCCTACCGCCAGCGGCGGTTTCGGAGGCCGACGACGCTGCACGACGCGTCGACATGGTCCGGTTCATCGAATTGCAGGCTCGCTACGCGGGAGAGGCCCTGAAATCCAAGCGTTTCGACCCTCGAGTCCTGGAAGCGATGGGGCGCGTGCCGAGGCATCTCTTCGTCCCCGAGGATCTGCGGGACGCAGCCTATGCGGACCGGCCCCTTCCGATCGGGTATGGCCAGACGATCTCGCAGCCCTTCATGGTTGCCCTCATGGCGGAGCTGGTCGATCCCGGACCCCAGGACAAGGTGCTGGAAGTGGGAACCGGGTCCGGCTACCACGCTGCGGTCCTCGCCGAGCTTGTGGAGGTCGTCTGCTCCATCGAGATCATTCCGGAACTCGGCGAGACCGCAGCGCGGCGCCTGAAGGATCTTGACTACACGAACATCCGAACCCGGATCGGAGACGGCTACTACGGCTGGCCCGCTTGCGGCCCCTTTGATGGCATCGTCGTCACCGCGTCCGCGAGCCATGTGCCGCCGCCGCTGATCAAACAGCTCAAGCCGGGTGGCCGCATGGTCATTCCCGTTGGCAGCGCTTTCATCGTCCAGCATCTGATGTTGGTGGAGAAACGGCCAGACGGATCGGTAGTCACCCGGCAGTTGCTGCCCGTCCGTTTCGTACCCCTCCTGCGGGCAGCGCCGTGATGCTCTTGGCCGTCTCTCTGGTCTCGGCAGGCGTGCTGGCGTTCGAGGTCCTGCTGATGCGGCTCTTGGCGATCGTCCAGTGGCACCACTTCGCCTACATGGTGATCAGCATCGCCCTGCTCGGCTACGGCGCGAGCGGCACCTTCCTGTCATTAGCGCAGAAAGGCCTCAAGCGGCACTTCTCTCTTGCCTTCGCGGCCAACGCCATCCTGTTCGGGATCAGCGCGCCTGCGGCGTTTGCGGTTGCGCAGCGCTTGCCGTTCAACGCGCTCGAGATCGTCTGGGACCCCGGGCAGCTGCTCTACCTCCTCGCGCTCTATATGATTTTCCTCGTGCCCTTTTTTTTCGGTGCCAACTGCGTGGGCCTTGCCTTCACCACCTTCGGGCGGCGGATCGGCCGTATCTACCGCTATGACTTGATGGGTGCAGGTCTCGGCGCGGTCGGGGTGGTTGCCGCGCTCTTTCTCTTGGCTCCGGCCGATTGCCTGCGGTTGGTGAGCGGCCTCGGTCTGGCCGCGGGCGGCGTGGTTCTTCTCGCGAGGGCCAAGGCCCATCGGCGGGCCGCAGCCTACGGACTGCTGGCGCTCGCCGTCGTGTTTCCGTTCTCAATGCCGGAAGGCTGGATCCGGCCGAGGCTCTCCGAATACAAGGGACTGCGCATGGCGCTCGATGTTCCGGGGACGGAGGTGCTTACCGAACGTTCGAGCCCGCTTGGAGTGCTGTCGGTCGTCCGCAGCCCAACGATTCCCTTCCGCCACGTGCCGGGGCTGAGCCTCGTCAATCCTCAGGAACCCCCGGATCAGCTGGGCGTCTTTACCGACGGGGACTCTCTCAGCGTTGTCACCGCCGTCGACAGCGGCTGGGATCGCCTCCGCTATCTCGGGTTCACGACTTCGGCGCTGCCCTATTATCTGGTGAAAGAGCCCTCCGTGCTCATCCTCGGCTCCGGGGGTGGTTCAGATGTCCTGCAGGCGTTGTATCACAGCGCGAAAAGCATCGATGCCGTGGAATTGAACCCGGACATGATCGATCTCGTCGCGCGAGAGCTTAGCAGCTTTGCCGGGCGGGTCTACGACCGACCTGGCGTGCGAGTGCACCTCGGCGAAGCGCGCGGCTTCGTGCGCCGGAGCCAAGCGCAGTGGGATGTGGTGCAGATTCCCCTGCTCGATTCCTTCGGGGCGGCAGCTGCGGGCGTCCAGGGTTTGAGCGAGAGCTATCTCTACACGGTCGAGGCCTTCAGGGAATACATCCGGCACCTGACGGCTGAGGGCATTCTTGCCATCACCCGCTGGCTCAAGTTACCGCCGCGCGACAGCCTGAGACTCTTCGCCACGGCCTTGGTCGCGCTCCGACAGGAAGCTACCGCCGAGCCGGCCAGGCATCTGGTGCTTATTCGCGGCCCGAACACGACGACGCTGCTTGTGGGGCGCAGCCCCTTCAACGAAGGGGATTTGGATGCCATTCGGGCTTTCGCCGCCGAGCGCTCCTTCGACATTGCCTACGCAGCGAACCTTGCTCCAGCGGAGGCGAATCGTTTCAACATCCTGGATCGTGCCCACTTCTTCGATGCTACGCGGGCCCTCGCCTCGGCGTCCGCCGAGGATTTCCTGCGGCAGTACAAGTTCGACGTCACGCCGACCACCGACGACCAGCCTTACTTCTTTGACTTCTTCCGGTGGCATGCTTTGCCCGAGTTCCTCGAGCTCCGTACCCGCGGTGGGGCCGGGTTACTGGAATGGGGCTACCTGATCCTCACCGCGACATTGCTTCAGGCGGTTGCCCTGAGCGTCCTCTTGATCCTGTTACCCTTGTGGATCTGGAAAGGAAGGCCGGCTCGAGAGGGGCAGGGCAGGTCGATCCTGGTCTATTTCCTGTGCCTTGGCCTGGGCTTCCTTTGCGTCGAGATCGCCTTCATTCAGCGCTTCATCGTGTTCCTGAGCCATCCGCTCTATGCCATTTCCGTCGTGCTTTCCACGTTTCTGGTTTTCGCCGGTCTCGGCAGTGGCTACGCGGGGCGCTTGGCACATCGAATGCGTGAGCGTCAGGGGGCCTCGCGCTTTTCGGTGCGGCTCTCGGGGATCGACCTTGCGGTCGTCGCGATTTCCGGTCTCGCCCTCGTCTACCTCGTGTCTCTGCCCGTCCTCTTCGAATGGCTCATCGGCTGGCCGGATGGCGCCAAGGTTGCGGTCTCCGTGGCGGTCATCGCGCCCCTGGCTTTCTTCATGGGCCTGCCGTTCCCCCTCGGACTTTCGGCAGTTTCCGCAAAGGTTCCCGATCTCGTGCCTTGGGCTTGGGGCATAAACGGTTGTGCGTCCGTCATAAGTGCCGTGCTGGCAACAATACTGGCCATACACTTTGGCTTCACTGCGGTCGTCGTCCTCGCCGTCGTCGCCTATGTGGTGGCGGCTCTGTTCTCTCGACAATTCGAACCGCACAGCTAGCTGTGGAGCCTCAACAGGTTGTCCTCGGATAGATTGAGTCTGCTGATAGGCGTGTTGGCCTTCAAGCTACCATGTGGCCTGTGCCAGTTGTAGCGATGGAGGAAGATGGGCAGGTCTTTGGCGCGTTGAACTGAGGTTTGATAGGCGCGGGCGTAGGCCCACTCGCGCAGCGCGGTTTGGATGAAGCGCTCGGCCTTTCCGTTGGTCTTGGGTGTGTAGGGCCGGGTTCGGATGTGCCTGAGCTTGAGCTGCTTGCAGGCTTTGGCGAAGTCTTCCGATCGATAGCAAGAGCCGTTGTCAGTCATGACGCGCTCCACGGTGACGCCGAGGCTCTGGTAGTAGGCGACGGCGGCCTCGAGGAAGGCGGTGGCGCTTTGCTTTCTCTCGTCGGGCAGGATCTGGGAGAAGGCGATGCGGGAGTGGTCGTCGACGCAGACATGGACATACTCCCAGCCGACGCCGCGGGTGCTGCTCTGGCCCTTGCGCTTGCCGGTGATGCGGTGTCCGGTGCGGCTGAACTTGCCGAGCTTCTTGATATCGATGTGTAGGATCTCGCCAGGGTATTTGCGTTCGTAGCGGCACACCGGCTCGGCCGGCTCCAGGGCCTTCAGGGTATTCAGGCCGAGGCGGCGTAGGACGCGGCTGACGGTGGCCGGCGAGACCCCAAGCTCGGTGGCGATCTGCTGTCCGGTTTGGCGCTCACGGCGCAAGGCCTCGATCCGCTTGACGACCAGCGCCGGGGTCGGGTTGTGCAGCTTGTGCGGTCTGGAAGAGCGGTCCTGCAAGCCTTTGGGCCCTTCCTCCTGGAAGCGCTCGACCCACTTGCGGACGGTCTTGGGGCAGACGCCAAAGGCCCTGGCCACGGCCGTTCGGCTCTGCCCCTCTTCAAGCACCCGGCGGACCAGCTCGGCTCGACTGTGCGGCGTCAGGCGTGCATTCTTGTGGATGTCCATTCGGTTCTCCTTGGAAACAGATGCTTCAGCAACATCAGCTTCCTCGGTCGGGGCCGAATGGACAACCTGTTGAGAGATCACAGCTAGCAAGCCGATAAAGGGATCGAGGACGCCATGAAGAGTCGGCTGTCGAGGCTTGCAGCCTGCCGGTGCTTTGTGACGCAGATCAAGGACGCTTTCGAGCGGGGTTGATCTCATAGCTGATCGGGCCGCCAGGACGTCGGCTGGCTCTGTGACCAAGTGTGAGACCCGCATATCCCAGAGTGTCATCCAACCATGGCTGAGCTGCACGCGGCGTTGATTCGTCAGTTTCCGGAGTACAAGACGCAGATCGAGGCCTTGATCGCCAGTGATCCGGACTTCGAGGACATCGCGCGTGACTACCAGCGTCTGCGCGAAGAGATACATGCGCTAGAAGCTTCGGGCGATGTCGGACCCGACTACACGAACCTCTGCAATCGACGGGATTCCTTGCAGGAAGAGCTCGTCATCAAGATGCAGGAAGGCACCGGCGGCTAGCGCACTTCCCGATCAGACGCGTTCGCGTCTGGCCGGGAGTCGTGCGCTATCGCTCTGAAGGTAGGGCATTACATCCGGCCAGATGGATCGCGAAGCGATTCCATCTGATCGGATAATGCCCTAGGTGAACCCGCTGTGAAATAGCGGGAAGACTCCGTCGCTTTATCCGGTCGGTCTGAGGAGCTTGGCTATGGTCGAAGACAACGTGGTGGTCATGGACGGGCCGGGCCCGTTCTACTTCGGAAGGCTGGAAGGTCCGTTCAGATTGCTCCACGCGGAGAAGGCCGATGCCGTCGCTATCGAGGGTCGGATGGAGGTGAACGAGACGGGAAGACGCGCCGTGGTTCGCCTGCCGCTGGCAGACGAGGACGCGATGCGTCTGCTCCAGCTCCTGAGGGACCTGCAGGAAAACAGACATCTGCCCATTCCGAAGGATCCTTAGCTCAATCGTGTTGGTCAATGCGCGGAAATCGGCCCGGGAAGACAAGAGGAGCGCCGAGGCGACGGTGGTTCCCAAGATCGCTGGCCCAGCCGCCTTCGCACCTTCGCTTCAAGCCGAACCCGCCTGCAGCAGAGCGACGGCTCGCGCGGTTTGAGCACAGTCCCTGCAGCCTCGGCGTGCCGGCGGCGGCGTCGGCAGGTCATGGATCTCCCTCGCCGCAATGAGCAGCCTCGGCACCAGGTCTCGCTGGATCGGCACGAACTCGATGTGCGGCGTGAAGGCCATGGCGAAGCCACCAGAGCGGTGATTCGCCGTATCGCTGGCGTCCTCTTGCGCGGTGCGCGGCTGCATGTAGACCAGGGCCAGCCGCGTGACCGGCCCATAGCCGGTCCGCTCGGCGATCCAGGCATAGGCGTTCAGTTGACCTTCGTAAAGCGGCCGAAGAGCGTCCTGGCCCCTGGTATACCTCGAGGTCTTGTAATCGACGATGAGGTGAGAGCCGTCGGCGTTCAGGAGGATCGCGTCCGGAGCTCCCGTCAGATGAAAATCGGTTTCAGGCTCGTCGACGCAGAACGTCTGATAGGAGGGCGCGGGCCGGTATCCGGAAACGTCGCCCAGCTCTGAGAGCCACTTGGGCAGGCCGTCGTGATCGAGGAAATGCTGGACGACACGCTTCGTGTAGGCATCGATCGAGCTGAAGATTCCGGGGAATATCTGATACGGCAGGCGATATTCGAGACGCAGCTTGAGCCAGATACAGCGAGGGCAATAGGCGACCTGGTTGAGCTCGCCGAGGTGCTTTCCCGATATCCTGAATCGTCTGGGCATTTGCCGCCATCCTCATGCCATATCCCGCTGCGTTCTCGACTCTGCCGGGCTCCAGACCTGACCCAGGGAGGCCGACGGCGCCCGGTCCTTCGGCCTCGGGGTCGCGACGCTATTCCTTCAGGTGAGTCCGCAGGAAGCTGTCGAGACCATCTGTATACAAGCGGCCGCTGACGAAGAAGCCGTCGTTGTGGCCGCCGCGGATTTCCAGGAACCGCTTCGGCTCGCTGGCGGCCGCGAAGACACCGCGGCCGTGTCGGATGGCGATGATCTCGTCGTCACGGCTGTGCACGACCAAGACCGGACAGGTCACGGACTTCAGGTATTCATCCGCGCTGTAGCGCGATCGTGCCAACCAGCGGGCGGGGAATATCGGATAGAGACTTTGCGCGAGATCGGGCACCGAGGTGAAGGCCGACTCCATGATCAAGGCGCCCGGTTGGTGTCGTGCTGCGAGCCAGGCGGCGACCGCCGCCCCGAGTGAGCGCCCGAAGAGCACGACCTCTTCCCGGCGGACGTTTCGCTCTTCGGTCAAATAGCGCCAGACGGCCTCCGCGTCGCGATAGATGCCCGGCTCCGAGATCGTGCCTTCGCTTCGGCCATAGCCGCGATAGTCGAAGATGAGGACGGCAAGACCCAGGTCATGAAATATCTTCAAGGACTCGAGCCTATGCGAGATATTGCCTGCGTTGCCGTGGAAGAAGAGCAGGACGCCTCGTCTCTGCGGCGCGGGCAGGAACCAGCCGTCCAGCTTGATCCCGTTCTCCGCGCGGATCTCGACCGGCTCGTAGATCAGGCCGATGCGATCGGGCGTCGCGAAAATCTGGCGGGAGGGAAAATAGAGCAGCCGCGATTGCGAGAAGAACAGCAAACTTGCCAGGCCGACGTAGATCACGCCGACGACTAGAAGGAAGGACAAGATGCTCGTCATCCAGGAACCTGAGGACGTCATGGTCTTTGAAAAGGCTCTTCAAGAACTCGACTGGACGATCCACGGAAACCATGAACCGGTAGGGAAACCACTAGCGAGTCAGCTCTCCTCGAGACGGTGATTGGCACAGTTCGGACTTTGCCGCACGCTGTCGTTGCAGGGCCGACAGAGACCACTTCGGTGTCCGGCAGTGTGAACGTCATCGTGGAGCACTCTCGACCCTGGCGATGCCGCTCATGAGTCGGCCGAGGATGTCGGCACCCGTGATCACCCGTTTCTCCGCCGCCCAAACAAGGATCACGTCGTTGTCGATGACGTTGTCACCCGGCCGTTCGGCCTGCACCTTGAGGAGCCCGATGACCTCACCAAGACGTTGCTTGGGATCGTGCACGATGATTGGGCGATGGCAATGGCCAAGGGGGCGAAAGGTCGCGGGCGTGAAGAGAGCGTCACGAAGGAAAGCGTCCGAATTCATCACGAAGACCGGCTCGCCCGAAGGGTTGGTGAGGATGATCCACTTGCGTCCGGAGCGGTCGACGCGTTTGAGGAAGGGGTCAGAGGCGTCGCAGTGAATCTCGGGGAACAGAGGCAGCCCCTTTTTGATCGGCAAGCTGATCACGCTCTCCGGGTCGACGATCTCGCCTTCCTCCGAAACTCTGAGATCGTCGAGGGCGAGGAAGTTAAGGGCGCCCAGTCCTTCCAGGCGCTCGATCTCTGCGCCTTCGGCCTCGAAGTGCTTCTGGATCAGCTCGCGCATTTCCCGCTCGCGGAACAAGCGCAGACCTTGGCGCCCGAGCCAGCGATTGAGGATCGCGGCAGAGGGCTTGGCCAGCGGATAGAGAACAACACCGTAAGCCTTCAGGACGGGCGCCAGCGCGGAAGCGATGCGCACCGCGTGCGTGGAGAAATAGGCCTGGGGCAGGATCTCACCGAAGATCGTGATCGCGAAGGTGGAGAACAGAAACGCGGAAACGCCCGCCAGGACCGAATCGGAGAGGAGTGTGAGCAGCACGTTGACCGCCACGTTGCCCCAAAGGATCGTCGTCAAGGTCAGATTGGGATCGACCCGTAACGCGAGAACCTGTGCCGCTCGGCGGTCACCGAGAGATGCCTCGATCTCGAGCCGCAAGTGGCTCACGCTGAAGACTGCAAGGTTCAGGCCGGAGAACATGGCCGCTTGGCTGAGGCAAAGCGCGATGCCCATCCATGTCAGCACGCCAAGCGTGAAGGGATCCGTCATGCGTCACGCTCCCATCTCGGGGTCTCGTCAGGCGGTCTCAGGGGCTTTGGCCGCTGCCAGATCGAGCACGAGAGTGAAATCGCCCCAGGGCTGTGCGGCGTTGTCGGGCCGGCTCTAGCGGCCGTCCTTTTCGTAGGTCCCAACGAGCTCTGCTTGGTCGAGCACGTGACCCTTCATCGCCCTTTCCAACTGTGATTTTGTCGGGGCGTGCAGGTCGGCGAGAACCGTATCCAGAGCGTAGAGCTTGTGAAAGTAGCGATGCCGTCCGATGGGAGGGCAGGGTCCGCCATAGCCCAGGTTCTTCCAATCGTTCTGACCCTCTTTCGTACCCGACGAAAGCTCATCAGGCCTGACCCCTTCCGGCAAACTTTCGGCTGTGGGAAGCAGGTTGTAGAGCAGCCAATGAACCCAGGTCATCTTGGGGGCCGCCGGGTCCGGGGCGTCGGGGTCATCGACGATGAGCACAAGGCTCTTGGTTCCTTGAGGGGCCCCGGACCACGCCAAGGGCGGAGATATGTCGTTGCCCTCGCAGGTGTAGCGCTTGGGTATCTCTCCGTGATCTGAGAAGGCTGGCGATGTCAGGGTCAGAGGCATGTTCGTGTTCCCGGCCAAGCGTCCAAGTACGAAAGAGAGCAATCCGGCTTCGATCCGCGTCCTCCAAACAGCAGTCGCTTAGCCTGCAAACGCTCCAGATATCTGGTCGGCGCCAGGATCCTGTCATCGGCGAGCAGTTCCCCTTCGGCGCCCAGAGAGTCTCCTGACGCCTGCAGGGCCTCGCCCCAAACCGGCATGTCCCTGGGTCTCTGCGCCGCGACCTCGCTTCGTTCGTCTATCGTGTCGAAGACCCTTCCGTAAGGAAAGAAGCCGTCGTTCTGTCGGCTCAGAAGGGTGAGATTGGGGGGCGAAGAGATCGGCCATTGGGCCGTCGCCCCTGGCTTCGAGCCCGTGGCAAACAGCGCAATTGGCACGAAAGTCCTGCAGGCCAGTCTGCTCAATATCGCCTCGTGAAATCTGGGGAATTGCTATGGCGACGAGCGCAGGTGCGAGGCCAGTGATCATCGTCCGCGTCATTGCCGAGGCCTCCGTTGCGCGCGCCGACTGCTGATTTGACCACTACTGAGGGGCAAGTGTCGACGCCTCGGCCATGACGTGGATCAAAGCGACGGTTTCCCTTGCCTCCGGTGGTCCGCCCCCTTTGACCGGATCCAGGCGCTGAGCAAGTTCAAAAGCTGTCGAACTCTCAGGTTGAATGACCGGTTCTGGAGGGCAGGCCATCGCAAGGCCGCAGATCGGTCGACGCGCCGCCGTCGACCCAAGGGCCGTCGACGTCGTACTGCCGATCGGGCGCGATCGGGCTACTCCGCGGCCAGGCGCGCCTCGGCGCGGGGCCGGGCGTTCTCGGCGTCCCAGACCGGGCCGGCCAGGACGCGCGCCCGACGGGGCGTGCCCAGGACCATGACTTCGAGCTCGGTCCCGGCGGCGGCGAAGGCCGGTCGGAGGTAGGCCCAGGCGAGGTAGGCGCCGATGCCGTAGCCGAAGCCGCCCGAGGCGATCGAGCCGATGCAGGCGTCCCCGGCCCAGACGGACTCGGCGCCGAGCGGGTCGGCCTGGGGCGCGGCGGCTGACGGTTCCTCGAGCTGCAGGCAGACCAGCCGCCACTTCTTCGGCGCGGCGCGGCTGGCCGCGGCGCCCTGGAAGCCGTCCGGCCGGGCGAATCGCAGCAGGTCGGCCTCGGCCAGGGTCACCTCGTTGGTCAGCTCGTGGCCGGACTTGTAGCCCTTCTCCATGCGCAGGGCGTTGAGCGCGGCAGAGCCGACGTGGACCAGGCCGCGCGGTTCGCCGGCGGCGACCAGCGCCTCGTAGACGGGGAGCAGGCCCGCCATCGGGACGTGCAGCTCCCAGCCCAGCTCGCCGCTGTAGGTCACCCGCAGGGCGCGGACCTTCTCGACCCCGGCGACCGCGATCTCCCGGGCCGAGAGCCAGCGGAAGGCGGCGTTGTCGAGGGCGGCGTCCGTGCAGCCGGCCAGGATGGCACGGCTCTCCGGCCCGGCGATCATCAGCACGCCGTAGTCCTCGGAGACGTTGTCGAAGGCGACGGCCTCGCCCTCGCGGCGCTGCTCCTCGAACCAGTCGAGCAGGGCCTTCTCCTTGACCGCGGCATAGACGGCGTAGAAGCGGTCCTCGGCCAGCCGGACCAGGGTGGTCTCGCCTTCCAGGCGGCCGTTGGGGTTGACCAGGTAGGTGAGGGAGACCGAGCCGACCTTCTTTGGCAGGCGGTTGGAGGAGACCCGCTCCAGGAAGGTGACGGCCCCGGCGCCATGGACCTCGAGCTTGGCGAAGGCGGTCAGGTCGGCGAGGCCGGCCGCCGCGCGCAGGCCGCGGACCTCGGCCCCGACGACCTCGTGCAGGGCCGTACGGCGGAAGGCGTGGATGTGTTCCCGCGGCAGGCTGCCGGTCGCGTACCAGGCCGGTCGCTCCCAACCGTAGACGTCCTGATAGACGGCGCCCCGGGCTTTCAGGGTCTCGTAGAGCGGCGAGGTCTTGGAATGCGACGGGCGGCAGGCCGGGCGATCGAGCTGGGGGAAGGGGATCTCGTGGCGCAGGAGGTAGTCCTCCTTGGCCTTCTCGATGCGGTAGGTCTCGTCGATGCGGGCGCCGAAGCGGCGCGGGTCGAAGCTGGCCATGGAGATGTCGGCGGCGCCGTGGACCATCCACTGGGCCAGGTACTTGCCGGCGCCCGGGCCCCAGGCGATGCCAACCTGGGCGCCGCAGCAGAGCCAGAGGTTCCGCAGGCCTGAGGGCCCGAGCAGCATGTTGCCGTCCGGCGGATGGGTGATGGCGCCGTGGACGACCCGCTTGATGCCCAGGTCGGCGAAGACCGGCATGCGCGCCATGGCGTTCTCGAGCCAGGGCAGGATGCGGTCGTAGTCCGGCTCGAAGAGCTCGTTCTCGGCTTCCCAGGGCGTGCCGTCGTCCCAGACGGTGGCGGCGTTCGCCTTCTCGTAGATACCGATCAGGCCGGATTTCTGCTCCATGCGGATGTAGCCGGAGACTTGGCGGTCGTCGCGCACCACCGGGAGCTCGGTCTCAAGCGCGTGAAAGTCCGGCACCGGCTCGGTGATCAGGTAGTGGTGCAGCAGGTTGGCGATCGGCAGGTCGAGGCCGACCCACTGGCCGATCTGGCGGGCGTAGGTGCCGCCGGCGTTGACCGCGATCTCGCAGGTGATGTTGCCCTGCTCGGTCCGGACGATCCATTCGCCGCTCGGCTTTCGGGTGAGGCCGGTGACGCGGTTGCGGCGGATCACCGTGGCGCCCAGCTGCCGCGCGCCGGCCGCCATGCCGAAGGCGATGCCGGCAGGGTCGACGTGGCCGTCGTGGGGCGTGTGCAGCGCCGCCTTGATTCCTTCGAGGTTGTAGAAGGGGTGCAGCTCCCGGATCCGCTCGGGGCCGACGATCTCCATCTCATGACCGAGGCCGCGGCCGACCGACAGGGTGTAGCGCAGCCAGTCGACCTCAGCGTCCTGATAGGCGACGCGCAGGCTGCCGCAGCCGTGCCAGCTGCAGGACTGGCCGGTCTCCGCCTCCAGGCGGGGATAGAGCTCGGTGCCGTAGGCGGCCATCTTGGCCAGGCCATAGTGGGAGACCGAGTGGGTGATCTGGCCGGCCGCGTGCCAGGTCGAGCCGGAGGTCAGCTCCGCCTTTTCCAGCAGGACCACGTCGGTCCAGCCCTCTTTGCAGAGGTGGTAGGCGAGCGCGCAGCCCATGACGCCGCCACCGATGATCACGACTTTCGCCTGCGTCGTCATGTGCCCAAGAGCATCCTTGCAATCGCGCCCGGGATAGGGTCTGATACATATGTATCAATGTCAACTGATCTTATACAGATGCGCCAGACCCCGCAGACCGCCGAAGCCGTCGTCGCCGCGCTGACCGAGGCCTACTCGGGGCTGCCGCCGGCCTTGCAGGCCGCGGCCCGGCACATCATCGATCATCCGCGCGAGGTCGGCGTCGAGTCCATGCGCACCCTGGCGGTGAAGACCTCGGTGCACCCCAACGCCTTCGTGCGCCTGGCCCGGCAGCTCGGCTTCGAGGGCTACGACGAGATGCGCGAGCGCTTCCGGGATTTCGTGGTCGCCGACGGCCTGGGCGGATTTCGCGACCGGGCGCGCTGGCTGCAGGAGATGGCGGCCGAGGGCGGTTCGGCGGCGGTCCTGGGGGAGATGGCGGCGGCGGTCGCTGACAACCTCGAGCGTGCTTTCCAGAAGCAGGACCTGAAGGCCCTGGAGCGGGCCTGCGATCGGATCCTCAAGGCGCGGACCGTCTACGTCCTCGGGCTCGGCTCGGCCTACAACCTGGCGCACCAGTTCTGGTACGTGGCGCGCATGGCCTTCGGGCACATCGTGCCGATCCCGCGGCACGGCTCGCAGCCGATCGACGACCTGGCGCAGGTCGGCAGGAAGGACCTGCTGGTCGCCCTGACCTTCCAGCCCTACCGCTCCGAGACCCTGGGCGGGGTGCGCCTGGCCAAGCGGCGCGGCGCGCGGGTGATCGGGATCACCGACAGCGCGACCTCGCCCCTGGCGCGCGAGGCCGACCAGGTCCTGATCTGCCCGACCCACACGCCGCAGTTCTTCCAGTCGCAGGCCGCGGTGACCGCGCTGCTGGAGACCTTGATCGCGCTGCTGGTCGCGCGGGCCGGCGAAGAGGCCCAGGCCCGGATCGAGGCCTTCCACGCCGAGCGCCTGGCGGCCGGGAACTACGAGGAGGAGCCCCGCCTGGGCGCGCTGGGGTAGGGAGGGCGCGATGGAGCAAGTCCTGGAGCGTTCGGTGGAGCCCGGCACAGAGGCGCCGGTCCTCGGTCTTCCCGCGCGCTACTACCGGGCGCCGGAGGTTCTCGCCCGGGCGCGCGAGCGGATCTTCTTTCGGAGCTGGCTCTTCGCCTGTCACGCGAGCCGCTTGCCTGCGCCGGGCAGCTACGTCGCCTTCTCGGTCCTCGATCAGGATCTCTTCGTGATCCGGGGCCGGGACGGAGACCTGCGCGGATTCTTCAACGTTTGCCGCCATCGCGGCCATGCGCTGGTCGAAGGCGCGGGGCGGTCGCGGGTCCTGGTCTGTCCCTACCACGCCTGGACCTACGACCTGGAGGGCCGGCTGCGCGGCGCGCCGGGCACGCGCGGCCTGGCGAACTTCGATACCGCCGGAATCTGCCTGACGGAGGTGAAGCTCGAGGTCTTTTGCGGCTTCGTCTTCGTCAACCTGGACCGCGAAGCCCGGCCCATGGGCGAGGTCTTCCCCGGCGTCGAAGGCGCAGTCCGCGCGCTCTGCCCGGACATCGACGATCGGGTCTTCGCCGAGGAGCACGAGGCGGAGGAGGCCTGCAACTGGCTGGTGGCGGTCGAGAACTACAACGAGTGCTACCACTGCAAGGTCGTGCACAAGACCTTCGCCTCGGGTGTGGTCGATCCGCAGAGCTACAATGTCAGCGGCTTCGGCGACACCAAGTGCCTGCACCACACGGCCAAGGCGCAGTCGGGTGCGACCGCCTGGTACGACACCTCCGGCTCGGACTACGGCTCCTTCTACCTCTGGCCCGGCTTCAGCCTGCAGATCTATCCCTCGGGCCTGGTCAACACCTATCACTGGCAGCCGCTGGCGCCGGAGGCCACGCGGGTCTTCCGGGGCTGGTATTCGCGCGACGGCGCGACAGACCTCGAGCTACGCAAGGTGATCGACCTCGACCGCGATACCACCTTTGCCGAGGACCTTGCGCTGGTGAAGAGCGTGCAACGTGGTGTGGGATCGCTCGGCTATCGGCCCGGCCCGCTGGTGATCAACCCGCAGGAGGGCATCGACTCCGAGCATTCGATCGCCAAGCTGCATGACTGGCTGCGGGAGGCTGTCGATGACTGAGATCCCCAAGACCATGCGCGCCGTTTTGCTGACCGGGCATGGCGGGCTCGACGTGCTGGAGTACCGAGAGGACTGGCCGGTTCCGGAGCCCGATGCGAACGAGGTCCTGATCGAGGTGGGGGCCTGCGGGCTCAACAACACCGACGTCAACACCCGCACCGGCTGGTATTCGAAAAGCGTGACCGAAGCGACCAGCGGCGGGGTCCTGGAAGAGGCGGCTGCGGAGGACGCCGGATGGGGCGGCGCGCTCAGCCTGCCGCGGATCCAAGGGGCCGACGTCTGCGGCCGGGTGGTCGCGGTCGGCGGCCCGGCGGGGGCCGACCTGGTCGGCAAGCGGGTCCTGGTCGACACCTGGCTGCGGGACTGGGAGCATCCGCTCGATCTGAACAAGTGCGGCTACTTCGGGTCGGAGGCCGACGGCGGCTTCGCGGACTACACGAAGGTCGATGCCCGCAACGTCCATCCCGTGGAAAGCGATCTTTCGGATGCGGAACTGGCGACCTTCGCGACCTCCTACGTCACCGCCGAGAACATGCTCAACCGCGCCCAAGTCGGCGAGGGCGACAGCGTGCTGATTCCCGGCGCCTCGGGCGGGGTCGGCTCGGCATTGATCCAGCTCGCCAAGCGGCGGGGCGCGCGGACCATTGCCATGTGCGCCGAGTCCAAGGCGGAGGCCGTGGCCGCGATCGGCCCGGATGCCGTCCTGCCGCGGGCGCCGGAAAGCCTGAAGTCGGCGCTCCGGGATGCGATCGGCCAGGACAAGGTGACCGTCGTCGCCGACGTCGTCGGGGGCGACCTCTGGCCGCAGCTGATCGACGTGCTGGCGCGCGGCGGCCGCTACACGGTCTCCGGCGCCATCGCCGGGCCGATGGTCGAACTCGATTTGAGGACCCTCTACCTGAACGACCTGACCTTCACGGGCGCGACCATCGTGCCGCCGGGCGTCTTCGCCGATTTGGTCGGCTACATCGAGCGCGGCGAGATCCGGCCCCTGCTGGCCGAGACCTATCCCTTGGCCGAGCTGGTCAAAGCGCAGGAGGCCTTCATCGCCAAGCGCCACGTCGGCAACATCGTCGTCACCATGGCCTGAGCCCTTGCGCATCACCCGCATCACCGCCTGGCAGAAGACCCTGCCCCTGGAGAAGCCCTACTGGCTTTCGGGCGGGCGGCTGAAGTTCGAGGCGCTCGATTCGACTATTTTGCGGATCGACACGGACGCTGGGCTGTCCGGATGGGGCGAAGGCTGCCCCTGGGGCCACAGCTATCTGCCCGCCTTCGGCGGCGGCATCCGCGCGGCCTTGGAGCTCCTGGCCCCGGCGCTGATCGGACGCGACCCGCGCGACATCGATTGCCTGAACCGGGCCATGGATATGGTCTTGCCGGGTCATCCCTACGCCAAGTCGGCGCTCGACCTGGCGCTCTGGGACCTGCTCGGCCAGGACGCCGGGCTGCCGCTCTACACGCTGTTCGGCGGGGCGGAGGGCGAGAGCGTTGCGCTCAACAGCTCGATCTCGACCGGCACGCCGGAAGAGATGGTGGCGCTGATCGAGGCGGCGCGGGGCCAGGGCTACCGGACTCACTCCGCCAAGATCGGCGGCAACGACCCGACGCTGGACATCGCCCGAATCGAGGCGATCGAGGCCGCGCGGCAGCCGGACGAGCAGATCACCTATGACGCCAACCGGGCCTGGACCCCGGCGCTCGCGATCGAGGTCATGAACGCGGTCGCGGCCCGGGGCTGGTTCGAGCAGCCCTGCGAGACCCTGGACCAGTGCCTGCAGGTCCGGCGCTTGACGCGACAGCCGATCATGCTGGACGAATGCCTGCAAAGCTATCAGGACCATCTCGACGCCTGGCGGGCGCGGGCCTGCGAGGGCGTCAAGATCAAGCCCAACCGCGTGGGCGGACTGACCAAGGCGCGCCGGCTGCGCGACTTCGGGGTTTCGGTCGGCTGGCGTCTGCACATCGAGGACGTCGGCGGCACGGTGCTCGCCGATACGGCGGCGCTGCACCTGGCACTTTCCACGCCCGCCGAGAACCGTTTGGCCTCCTGGCTCTGCCATCCGCATCTCGCCGAGGATGAGGCGCCGGGGCAGGGCGCGCGGAACAGCGACGGCACGGCGGTCGTGCCGGAGACGCCCGGGATCGGCGTGGTTCCGGACCCGGATTGGCTCGGCGAGCCCCTGGTCAGCTACGAGAGGCCGGGGCCGTGAAGATCACGCGGATCGCCCTCTACAGCGTGCCGCTGACCAGCCACGCGGCCTACTACATGTCCGACGGCAAGGTTTGCGACACGGTGGAGAGCATCGTTCTGCGCCTCGACAGCGACGAGGGCCTGACCGGCTGGGGCGAGGTCTGCCCGATCCCGCGCTATCTGCCGGCCTACGCGCGCGGCGTGGCGCCGGCGATCGCCGAGCTGGCGCCCCTGCTGCTGAGCGCCGATCCGGTCGGGCCGGAGGCGGTCCTGCAGCGCTGCGAGGCCCAGCTTCCGGGCCATCGCTACGCCAAGTCTGTGCTGGATCTGGCCCTTTGGGACCTGACCGCCAAGGCGGCGGGCCTGCCGCTCTACAAGCTGCTTGGCGGGCGCCGCATGGAGAGCGCGCCGCTCTACCATTCGATCACCTGCGTCGCCCCCGCCGAGATGGCGGCGATTGCCGAGGCCGCCTACGGCGAGGGGATCCGGCAGTTCCAGGTCAAGGTCGGCGCCGACGACGACTGGGAGGCCGATGTCGCCCGGATCCGGGCCGTCCGCGAGGCGGTCGGGCCGGGACCGCTGGTCTATGCCGACTGGAACGCCGGCGCCAGCAAGCTGACCGCGCTCCGTGTCTCGCAGGCCCTGGGCGACCTGGACGTCATGCTTGAGCAGCCCTGCGAGAGCCTGGAGGCCTGCGCCGAGGTGCGGCGGACGACCGGACGGCCCATGAAGCTCGACGAGAGCGCCCACGACACCGAGTCCTTGCTCAAGGCCCAGGCGCTGGGCTGTGCCGACGTGGTCGCCGTGAAGCTCTCGAAGTTCGGCGGCCTGAGCGCGGCCCGCCGGGCGCGCGACCTCTGCCTGCACTTCAAGATCATGATGGTGGTCGAGGACACCTGGGGCTCCGACATCGCAACGGCGGCGGCGGCGCATCTCGCGGTCGCCACGCCGCCGCGCTATCTGCTCAACGTCTGCGATCTCTCCGGCTACGTCGCGCCGCGGATCGCGCCCGACGGGCCGGAGCGCAAGGACGGCAGGCTCGCGCCCTCGGAGCGGCCGGGGCTCGGCGTGACCCCGGAGGCAGACGTGCTCGGCGACGCCGTCGCCGTCTTCGAATGAAAGGAACGGGTGCCATGGACGCCAGACTGGAATGGAGCAACGACGCGCTCTTCGCGCTGGCGGAGGGCGTGCTGCCCGGCGCCGGCCTAGGCGGCTACGCGCTGCCGGAGGACATCCGCTTCGTCTTCGCCGAGGGCGCGGGCGCGCGGCTGCGGGATGTCGAGGGGCGGGAGTACATCGACTACGTCGGCGGCGCGGGCGCGCTGATCCTGGGCCATTCCCATCCGGCCGTGGTCGCGGCGGCGCAAGAGCAGGTCGCCCGCGGCCTGCACATGTTCGGCACCTTGAACGAACCGGCGATTCGCCTGGCCGCGCGCCTGGTCGAGGACATCCCCTGCGCCGAGAAGATCGTCTACGCGACCACCGGCTCCGAGGCCACCGCCTACGCCCTGCGCCTGGCGCGGGCCTTCACCGGGCGCGACCTGGTCCTGAAGTTCGAGGGCGCCTACCACGGCAACCACGACTACGCCCTGACCTCGACCTTCCCCACGGCCCTGGGCAACGACCCGCACGGCCAGGACGACACCGCCGGCCGCCCGGCGGGTACGCGCTCGACCGTGCTGGTCGCGCCCTACAACGACGCCGAGGCCGTCGAGCGGATCGTCAAGGACCACCGCCAGGAGCTGGCGGCGATCATCGTCGAGCCGGTGCAGCGGATCATCCCAGCGCGGCCCGCCTTCCTCCAGGCCCTGCGCCGGATCTGCGACGAGAACGGGGTGCTGCTGATCTTCGACGAGGTGGTGACCGGCTTCCGCCTGGCCTACGGCGGCGCACAGGTGCACTACGGCGTGACCCCGGACCTGGCGAGCTTCGGCAAGGTCGTGGGCGCGGGTGGGCCGTTGTCCTGCGTCGCCGGGCGCGCCGAGATCCTCGATCTCTGCGATCCGCGCCGGAAGGGGGAGCCGAACTACGTCTATTTCAACGGCACCCTGCACGGCAATCCCGTGGCCGCGGCGGCGACCCTGGCCCTGCTCGACGAGCTCGCGAAGCCGGGGACCTACGCGCGCCTCAACGCCTTCGCCGATGCGGCCTGCCGGGCCTGCCAGGAGGTCCTCGACCGCCACGGCCTGCCGGCGATCGCCGAGAACACCGGCTCCCTCTGGCAGATCCTTTTCACGCGCAGGCGGCCGGAGACCCAGGCCGATATCATGGCGAGCGATTCCGCGGTCGCGCGCCGCTTGGACGCCGAATGCATGAAGCGGGGGATCTACGCCCTGCCGGGGGTGCGGCGCTTCTTCTCGACCGCGCACGGCGAGGCCGAGCTGGAGGAGACCCTGCGGATTCTAGACTCCGCCTGCGCTGCGGTCGCATAGCGCCATCGCCCCGGTGGCGACACCTTACGGTGCGAAGCGCCGCAGCTTCTCCTGCCAGCCCGAGCTTTCGATGACCGCGCGGTTGACGATGCCGCGCGGGACCTGGCCGGACTTGACGTCGAGGACCGCTCGGACATCCGCGGCGCCGTTGCCGGCGAAGCACTGATCCGTCCAGCACAGTGCGTGGGGCGTGAGGATCACGTTGTCGAGGTCGAGGATCGGGTCGTCCGGGTCCGGCGGCTCCTGCGCCAGGACGTCGAGGCCGGCGCCGGCAATACGGCCCTCGGCCAGGACGGCGGTCAGCGCGGCCTGGTCGACGATCGGCCCGCGCGCCGTGTTGATCAGGTAGGCGCCGGGCTTCATCAGGGCCAGGCGCTCGGCGTTGACCAGGTGGTGCGTGGCCTCCGTGAGCGGGCAGTTGACCGCCAGCACGTCGGCGCGGCGAAAGAGGTCCTCGAGGCCGACCAGCTCGATGCCGAGCTCCCGGGCGACGGCGGGATCGGCGTAGGGGTCGTGGGCCAGGAAATCCATGTCCAAGGGCTTGGCCAGCCGGAAGAGCTCGGCGCCGATGTTGCCGATGCCGATCGAGCCGAGGGTGAGGCCGACCAGCCCGACGCCCATGTGGTCGGAGCGCTGGCCCCAGGTCTCAGGCCCGCCGCGGGTCAGGCGGTCCTTGACCATGAGCTTGCCGGTCAGCGCCAGCATCAGGGTCAGGATCGAGACCGCGACCGGGCGGCGCACGCCGTCGGGGGTGATAACCAGGGCGACGTCCTTGGCCGTGCAGGCCTCGACGTCGACGGTGTCGTAGCCGACCCCGAAGCGGGCGACCACGGCCAGGCGCGATCCGCCCGAGAGCGTCTGCGCGGTGACCCGGGGCATCAGCAGAATCAGGGCGTCGACCTCGGCGACCTGCTCGGGCGCGATCTCGCGGCAGGGCTCGAGGACGATCACCTCGACGTCCTCACGGTCGCGCAGGGGCGCTAGATCGAACATCGGATAGGCGGGCTGTCCCGCCGCATCGAAGAAATCACCGCTCAGGGCGACGCGGAAAGCGGACATGGTGTGGCTCCCTCAGGCGCAGGCCTCGCGCAGGTCCTTGAGCGCGCCGGCCAGGGCGTCGCCCAGAACCCAGGCGTCGGCCGAATAGGCGATGAAGTCGAAGCCCTGCTTGTAGAGCTCGCTGCCGCTGGCGACGTCCGGCACCAGGCGGCCGAGGGACTTGCCGGCCTTGCGGCCGGCGGCGATCACGGTCTCGATCGCGCCGGTGAAGTCCGGATGGTCGAACTGCCCGGGGATGCCCAGCGAACAGCTCAGGTCGAAGTGGCCGACCCAGAGGCAGTCGACCCCGTCGATGGCGGCGATGGCCTCGGCGTTCTCGACGCCCTCGGCGGTCTCGATCTGGGCGAAGAGGGTGGTGCGGGCGTTCTGCGCGGCCAGCTTCTCGTCGGTCGGGCCGGCGGTGTAGGCGTCCAGCGCGGCGCGCAGGATCACCCCGCGGCCGCCGCGCGGCGTGTACTTCATGCTCTGGACGATCTGCTCCGCCTCCTCGGGCGTCGAGACCATGGGCAGCATCACGCCCTCGGCGCCGGCATCGCAGGCCCGGGCGATGTCCTTGTAGTCCTTGGAGGGCACCCGGACGATGGTCGGCAGGTCGGCGGCCTGGAAGAAGCGCAGCATGCGCTTGGTGGTCTCGATGCCGAAGCCGCTGTGCTCGGTGTCGAAGATCACGAACTCGCAGCCCGCGTTCTTGCAGATGTGCCCCATGCCGGGGGTGTCGAACTCGAAGATGAAATGCCCGGCCTTGAGGGCGCGGGTTTGCGCCATGGCCTTGAGTCTCGCTTCGGTCATCCTGCCCTCCTAAGGCTGAGTGATGTGAATCATTCGGCGGCTTGAATGCGGGCCACGGCATAGGGGCCGAGGTCGAGCGACGAGCCCGAGGCCCAGTGCAGCGCCTTGTCGAAGCCCTCCGGATCGGCGGCGCAGGCCTCGAAGCTCGCCTCGTCGAGGATCGAGACCGCCGCCGCGTCGAGGTCGGCGCCCTCGATCTCGACGCGCCGGGTCTCGCCGCCCAGGTTGGCCAGCCAGAGCTGCGCCCGGCCGCCGATCTGGAAGGCCAGGGCCTGCAGGTCGCGGGGCGCCGAGACTTCGGTGGCCAGGCGCTTCGCGCCCGAGGCGGCGTAGACGCCCCGCATCACGTGGAACGCCGGGTAGAGGCCGCCGGCCTCGTCGTACCAGGGTTGCCGGTAGCCCATCTCGTGGTGGACCAGGCCGAACTCGCCGAGCGGCGCGCCGAGGATCACCTCGTCGACGCCGCCCTCGGCCATGCGTGACGCGTAGCCCAGATGCCAGGCGGCGCCGAGCAGGCCGCGCTGCCGGGGATCGGCGCGGGTCATGGTCATGCGCGCGGCCTCGGGGTTCTCCGGCGGCTCGTTGCCGAAGGGGCTGGTCCGCGAGCCGATGCCGCCCGGGCCGATGCGATAGGTCTTATCGCCGAAGAGCGCGCGGCCCGAGGCGACGACGTAGGGCAGGGCCTCCAGGGTCTCGGTCACCGAGCGGTCGTCGGCGGCGTGGACGATGGCGCAGGTGCCGTGGCAGACGAAGTCGAGCGCCGCGACGGGCGGCGGCTTGCGGTTCAGCTCGGTGAAGTAGACGAAGTTGCCGCCGCCGATCCTGGCGCCGGGGAAGGCGTGCCGCGCCGCGGCGAAGAGGTCGTCGAAGTCCTTGCTGTCCGGAAAGATACTGCCCGGCATGACGAAGCCGAGGTCGCCGGACGGGGTGACCGCGACCGAGGCCGGCTCGAGGCCCGCCGCCTCGACCCAGCCGGCCACCGCGGCCAGCTCCTCCTCGGGCGGGGCATTGCCGGGGACCACGACCTCCAGCGCGGGCTCGGCGCCCAGGCCCTCGGCCAGGGCCTTGAAGGCGCGCAGGGCTTCGTCGGTGCCGTCCTGCCGTGCATCCAGATAGAGGCTCAAGAAGGGCGGTGCCAGCGGCGTCAGACTGTCCAGCCTCTTCAAGGCTGCCGGGGCGTGCCGGGCTTCGAGCGCCATGCCGAAGCGCGGCACCCGGCCTGCGGTGCTGCCGAGCGTGACCGACACGGCGTCGCCGCCGCCGCCGCTCTTAACCGCCGGCGCCGCACCCTCGAAGGCGAGGGTGACCGACTGGGTCAGGGCCTCGCCGGCCGGCAGGGTGTAGGGGAAGGGCAGGCCGAGCGGCCGGACGTAGGTCTTGTAGGAGGCGTCGGTCCAGTTGCGCTGGTCCTCCATCTCGAAGGTGTCGCCGTTCATGGTGCAGACCACGCGCAGGCCGGGCGCGACCTGATGGGTCAGGGCGCGGATGTCCATGATCGGTTGCTTGGGATCGATCTCGGCCGGGAAGACCGTGTCGATCACCGCACCGCCGACCTCGGTCACCTCGACCGGCGCGCCGCTGACCCCGGCGACCGGATGGAGCACGACGAAGCCGGTGCGGTTGGTGAGGAAGTCGGTCTCGGGCTTGCCCTCGGCCTCGAAGCTGAGGCTGCCGTCGGCGGCGCCGGTGATCCGGGCGCGGTAGGTGAAGGCCTGTTCGCCGTCGGAGCAGGTGGCGCGGTAGGTGACGGTGAAGCTGTCGTCCGACTCCGCGACCTCGAAGTCTTCGATCCGTGGGTCGAAGGTGCCCCAGTACTGGTCGCGGACCACGTAGGAGATGGCGCGGATCGCTTCCAAGCCGCCGAAGCGGATGTAGCGCAGGTTGCCGGCGTCGAGCTCTACGGTCAGCGGGCCGGCGCTCAGCAGGCGGGTCTCGGCGGGCGGTGCCTCGGTACCGAAGAGCTTCACGGCGCGGCTCGGGGTCATGGTGGCTCCTCCCTTGCTCTGTCTTCAGGTCCCGGAGTGCGAGACGACCCGCTCGCTCTCCGGATCGATGATCACGACGCGGTTCATGTCGAAGGTCAGGTCAAGCTGCTCACCCGGGCCTTCGACGTCGTGGACCTCCAGCTCGGCGACCACCTCGACCTCGTCGAGCAGGAAGGTGCCGTAGGTCCGTGAGCCGGTCGGCTGGACCAGGTCGATGGTCGCTTGCAGCGGCGCCAGCCCAGGCCGGAGCTCGCCGTTGCGCCGTCGCGCGATGTGCTCGGGCCGGACCCCGAAGAGGACCGCCTGGCCGGCCCGCTCCGTCAGCGCGGGCCGCCGCGCGGCCGGCAGGGGCAGTACCCGGCCATCGGCGAAAAACACGGCAAGAGCCTCGCCCTCCACGTCCAGCCGGGCGGGCACGAAGTTCATCGCCGGCGAGCCCAGGAAGCCCGCGACGAAGCGGGTCGCCGGGCGCTCGAAGAGCTCCAGGGGCGTGCCCTGCTGCTCGATCAGGCCGTCCTTCAGGAGCACGATCCGGTCGGCCAGGGTCATGGCCTCGATCTGGTCGTGGGTGACGTAGACCATGGTCTTGCCGATGTCCTGGTGCAGGCGCTTGATCTCGCTGCGCATCTCGTCGCGCAGCTGGGCGTCCAGGTTGGACAGCGGCTCGTCGAAGAGGAACAGCCGGGCGTCGCGCACGATGGCCCGGCCGATCGCGACCCGCTGGCGCTGCCCGCCCGAGAGCTCCCGGGGCAGGCGTTCCAGCAGGCCCGAGATGTCGAGCAGGGCGGCGGCCTCGCGCACCCGGGTCTCGACCTCCGCGGCGGGTGCCCTGCGGGCGCGCAGGCCGAAGGCGATGTTCTCGAAGACGCTCATGTAGGGGTAAAGCGCGTAATTCTGGAACACCATGGCTACGTTGCGGTCGCGGGGGCGCATGTCGTTGACCACCTCGCCGTCGATCGCGATCTCGCCGGCGTCGGCCTCCTCCAGCCCGGCGATGCAGCGCAGCAGGGTCGACTTGCCGCAGCCCGAGGGCCCGACCAGGACCGTGAACTCGCCCTCGGGGATGTCCAGGTCGACGCCGCGCACGGCATGGACCTTGCCGTAGAACTTCTGCAGCGCGGTGATGGTGAGGCGTCCCATCCTTTAGCCCTTCACTGCGCCCATGGTGATGCCGCGCACCAGGTAGCGCTGCAGGAAGGCGACGGCGACGAAGACCGGAGCCGCGCCGAGCACGCTCATGGCCGCGATCTTGGCCCAGAAGTTGGACTGGGCGCCGAAGTAGTGGGTGACCTGAACCGGATAGGTCGTCACCTCGCTGCGGGTCATGACCAGGGCGAAGATGAAGTCGTTCCAGGCGAAGACGAAGGTGAAGACCGCCGTCGCGAAGAGCCCGGTCCTGGCCATGGGGAAGATGACCCGGACCAGCACCTGCCAGCGGGTGCAGCCGTCGACCAGGGCGCTCTCCTCCAGCTCGCGCGGAATATCCTCGATGTAGCCGCGCATCATCCAGATCACGTAGGGCAGGTTGAAGGCGGTGTAGAGCAGGATCAGGCCGTGGTAGGTGTCGACCCAGCCGAGCCAGACGTAGAGCAGGAAGAGCGGAAAGACGATGGCGATCGGCGGGATCATGCGCTGGGAGATGATCCAGACCGCCAGGTTGTCGCCGCCGGTGCGGAAGCGCGCCAGGCTGTAGGCGCAGAGCGTGCCCAGGAACATCGCGAGCGCGGTGCTGACCCCGGCGACGAAAAGGCTGTTCCAGACCGTGACCGCATCGCCGTCGCGGAACAGCACCGCGAAGTTGTCGAACTGGATGCTCGCGGGATACCAGACCGGGGGCGAGGAGAAGATCTCCTCCGGAGTCTTGAAGGAGATCATGAACAGCCAGTAGATCGGGAAGAGGAAGAGGGCGGTCAGCGCCAGCACGGCGGCGTAGCGCAGGGCGAGGCGGCCCACCTTCCTGCGGCCTAGCCGGATCCGCGGCGCCGCGACAACGACCGCGGGCTTGCGCTGCGTCGCGACGCTCATCGGGCGATCTCCATGCGCCGGAGCGCGAGGACCACGGCGAGGGTCAGCAGCAGGATCACCAGGAAGGCGATGGCGCCGGTGTAGCTGGTCTCGAACTGCCGGAAGCCCTGGACGTAGGTGTAGATCGAGATGGTCTCGGTCCGGGTGCCCGGGCCGCCCTGGGTCAGGGCCCAGATCACGTCGAAGATCCGGAAGAGGTCGAGGCCGCGGATCAGCAGCGCGATGGCCATGACCGGCCAGATCGCCGGCAGGATGATCTTGAAGAAGGTCCGGCCGAAGGAGGCGCCGTCGATCTCGGCGGCCTCCAGCAGGCTCCTGTCGACGTTGGACAGCGCCGCCAGGAGGATCAGGAACATGAAGGGGGTCCATTGCCAGATCTCGGCGATGAAGATCGCCGGGTAGACGAACTCGGCCTTGATGGTCCAGAGGATCGGCATGGGCTCGCCGGCGAGCCAGCCGAGCACCTGGTTGATCGGCCCATAGCGGTTGTCGAAGAGCAGGCGCCAGGTCGCGCCGGCGACCACCGGGGCGATCATGGTCGGCAGCACCAGGAGCGCGACGAAGACCTGTCGGCCGGGCAGGCGGTCGAGGAACAGCAGGGCCATCAGCAGGCCGAAGACCAGCTCGATCGGCAGGGCAACGGCCGTGATCAGCAGGGTGTGGCCCAGGGCCTCCCAAAGGCGCGTGTCCTTGAAGAGCGCGCTGTAATGAATCAGGCCGTGGAAGGAGGTGTCCTCCTCCAGCATGGTGATGTTCTGGAAGCTGACCGCCAGTGAGTAGATCAGCGGAAAGATGCCGATGAAGAGCAGCAGCAGTATTGCCGGCGCGACGATCAGGTACTTGAAGCGCCGGTCGGCGAAGAGGCTGACCCGTTCGCCGAGGCTTCGGTCCGACGCGGCGGTGGTCATCGAAGGGCTTTCCCGGACGGGCTTACCCTACGACGATCCAATTCAGCGCTCGGTAGGTGCTGTCCGTATTCTTCCTCCCCCTTGATGGGGGAGGACAAAGGAGGGGGTGGCGGCCGATAGGCCGCGAGACGGATGACCGGGGTCGAGCCCTTTACCGACATTACCCCCCCACCCCAACCCTCCCCCACAAGGGGGGAGGGGGCTTCGGAGCCAAGCCGCGACGAAGGGTGGGGACCTGCAAACCGAGTCATCTGAGCAAGCTCTCGCGCAGGGCGATGGAGGCGGCGCGAGTGCCGCCTCCGGCCTTCAGGCCTCACTTCGGATAGGCGTTGGGCTTGCTGGCCCAGTCGGCATAGGCCGCCTTCTGCTTTTCGACCCCGATCTTCTCGGTCAGGCTGTCCCACTGTGCCGCGGTGTCGTCGAGGATCGCCTTGGCATCCTCGCCGGCCCAGAGCCGTGTGATGGACTGGCGCAGGGCCTCCTCGTACTTGTCGATCTGCAGGATCGAGAGATCGAGAAGGCCGGTGTCGGCACCTTCGCGCAGGGTCTTGAGGTAGTCCGGCGCGTCCTGCCAGCGCGAGAGGTACTCCTTGTTCGTGAAGTGCGACTCCCGGAAAGGATCGCGCAGGGCGTAGGGCAGTTGCACCCGCTGAAGGCTGACCTCTTCGCTGTTGAGCCATTGTATGAAGAGGTAGGCGGCCTCCTTGTTCTTGCTCTTCGAGGAGACCGAGAGCGAGAAGCCGGCGGCGAGCTGCGGCGTGCCGCCGGGCGGCAGCGCATAGCCGACCTTGTCGGCGATTTTCGACTTGGGCACCCAGGACAGGGCCTCCTCCTCGACGCCGTAACCGGCGGCCCAGCGGCCGAAGGGCGGCCAGGAGATGGTCATGGCAATGTCGCCGGCCAGAAAGGAGCTCAGCGCCTCGCCGAAGCCCCAGGACTCGACACCCGGCGGCATGAATTTGTTGTCGTTGCGCATGCCTTCGTAGACCTTGACTCCGATCTCGTTGTTGATCTGGGCTTTCATGGTCTCGGGATCGAAGAAGCGGCCGCCCTCGACCCGGTAGCGCTCCTCGAAGAGCCAGATGCCGTAGGCGGGACCCCGGAACTGGCCGGCGCCGTAGATCTCGGGCGCGTACTTGTCGGTGATGAACTGGCCGATGTCGGCGTATTGCTGCCAGGTCGCCGGTGCGGCCAGGTCGTAGCCGTACTTCGCCTTGAAGGCGGCCTGGTTCTCGGCGTCCTCGAAGAGGTCCTTGCGGTAGTAGAGGACGAAGAGGTCGCCGTCGTCCGGGAAGCCGTAGATCTTGCCGTCGACGGTCATCTGGTTGTCGCGGTAGGTCGGCGCGATCTTCTGCAGCTCCTCGCGGAAGCCGTACTTGTCGACATAGGGGTCGAGCTCCTCCAGCGCACCCGCCTTGACCAGGTCGGGCATCCAGCTCGGGATCACGTTGAGCGCGTCGTAGGCGCCGGTGCCGGCCCGGTGCTCCTGCAGGATCTTGGTGAACATCTCGGCGGTCGGCACCTCGATCACCTTGACCTTGATGCCGGTCAGCTCCTCCCACCTCGGGCCGGAGAAGTTCAGCGGGTCCAGCGACTGCAGGCCGGCTTCCCAAACGATGGAGATCTCGCCTCCGGAATACTGCTTGGCGGCCTCGACTGCGCGCTCGGCGGCGGATTGCGCCCAAGCCGAACTGCCGGCGGAAAAGATGATCGCCGCCGCGGCGGCGAGCGACAGCAGCGCCCTCGTCCCTGTCATGGCTTCCTCCCTGTTGCGCGGCCCGGTTTTCCGGGCTTTCAGGCGGCCCGCCTGACCCCGGACAGCAAGCCGCCCGGCGCGAGCCGATCATTTTGCTTTGACCAACGTGCGAGTCATCATCACGTTGACTCATCATACCAACAGGGTCAATCGGCCGACGGTGGCCGGCGAGGTGAGGGCCAAAGGAAGAAGGTCGTGAAGAAGGCAGTGGACATCGCGACGACGGATTTCGCGCCGATCCCGCGCCGCAAGCTCTACCAGGAGGTCGTCGATCGCCTGGTGGCGCAGATCTCCGGCGGCGCCTTCGCGCCCGGCGATCAGCTGCCCTCGGAGCGCGAGCTGATGAAGCTTTTCGGCGTCGGCCGGCCGGCGATCCGCGAGGCGCTGCAGACCCTGGACCGCATGGGCATCATCACGGTCTCCCACGGCGAGCGGGCCCGGGTCACGGCGCCCGACGCCGGAGCGGTCATTGAACAGATCGCGGCGACCGCGCGGCACATGCTGCTGACCTCGCCCCAGACCCTGGACCACCTCAAGGAAGCCCGGCTGTTCTTCGAGGTCGGCATGGTGCGCATTGCGGCCGTCAAGGCCGAAGAGGCCGACCTCGCGCGCCTGCGCCGTCGCCTCGAGGACCACCGGCAGGCCCTTCGGGACCTGGACCGCTTTCTCGAGATGGACAAGCGTTTCCACCGCGAGATCGCCGCGATCAGCGGCAACCCGATCTACGCCGCGGTCAGCCAAGCGGTCTTCGAATGGCTGGAGGAGTTCTACGTCGAACTCGTGCGCCTGCCGGGCGCCGAGCAGATCACCCTGACCGAGCACCAGGCGATCTTCGATGCCATTGCCGCCCACGATCCCGACGCGGCGGCCGAGGCCATGACCCGGCACCTGACCCGCGCCAACGAGCTCTACCGCCAGTTCGAGTGCAGTCTCGCCAGGAAACCGTAAGGCGACGCCGACCCCGACCCCTCACTACGGATACGAACCTGCTCTGACGTCGGGCGGGGCAGGATTCAGCGTTCCAAGACCCCTGGCCAAGCGGAAAGGTTGCGCCTCGCCGCATGGTGAAGTGTTTCTCTTGGCCTCGCTGTTCCATCCCTATATCGTCCATACCTAAAATAAGGGATGGGAACGCTCCGGACAGAAAGGCTGCGCTTAGTTTATGGGGGGAGTCTATGCTCCGGAGACGTCCGATCGCGATTGCCGTTGCGCTCCTGGCCTTGGTAATTGGCGCAGAGGCGATGGCACAAACACCGGGCGGCGGCGACGGCAGTGTCGCGCGGGATGCCGCGGTATCAAATGCCTGGGGCTGGACGCTCGGGCTCGGGGCGGGCATCGCGCCGGACTACGAAGGTTCCGAAGACTACGATTTCGTCCCTATCCCGCTCGCCAGGGCGCAGAAGGGCTATCGCTTCGGCCAGTTGCTCGGCCTCAAGGTCGAGTCCAACCTCGTCAACCACCCGAACTGGCGGGTCGGGCCGAGCCTGAACTACCGCCAGGGCTACAACGACGTCAGCAATAAGCGGGTCGACAACCTCACGGACCGCGGGAGCTCTTTCGAGGTCGGCCTGAAGGGTGGCTTCGTCTTCGAGCTTGCGCAGCTCTTCCTGCCGGACCCGACCATCGACCTCTCCCTCGAGTTCCTGCACGACGTTTCGAGCGGCCACGAAGGCTGGGTGCTGACGCCGAGCGTCACCTACGGGGCACCGCTGTCCGAAAGCTGGAATCTCTCGCTCGGGGGCGAGGCAACCTACGCCTCCGGCAACTACATGAGCCACTACTTCAGCGTCAACGCCTCGGAAGCCGCGGGCAGCGGACTGGACAACGAGGACGCGGACGCCGACTTCAAGGACGTCGCCTTCAATGTCGGGCTCAACTACGAGATAACCGAGCGCTGGGGCCTCAACATCCTCGGTCAGTACAAGCGCATGCTCGGCGATGCCTCCGACAGTCCGGTGGTCGACGACGAAGGCGAGGACAACCAGTTTTTCGGCGGCGTCATCGTGTCATTCAGCTGGGGTGGTTAGTGACGACGGCCAGACGCCGAGCGCCCTCGGGCCTTCGGACGCCGGGAGTCCTCAGGATCCCCGGTCGTCGCTCACGACGCAGTCGTAGATATAGAGCGTGACCGCCCGCTGCTTCATGGCCGAGTAGGTGTTCAACTGGGCGCGCCGGCCATAGGTGGCGCAATGCCGCCGAGCGTAGCTCTCAGCGCCGCGCAGGCTGCCGGCCCGCAAGGTCACGGATTTGCGGCCGCCGGCGACGACCTTGGGTTCTTCGAAGGGCTCGATGAAGCCGCATCCGACGAGGAGCACCGCGGCCGCGAGAAGGAGAAGGCCCGCGGGTAAGACTGCAGCGACCCTCAAGGCCATCGCCTTGGCAGATGAGCCCGACGCACCACTGTCAACTCTCCAAGAATCGATCCCGGACCAAAGTCTCGTCGGAAAGAGACGATTTGACAATTGTACAGCTGTCGATCGCCGGCGCCGAACCGTTCCGCCTGCCGTCGGGCCTTCGCGACCCTTTGGCCCGCTCCTGTTTTTTGCGCCATGGAAGGGAAATGGCCATGCTCTGCGGTCTCTCGCTGGCGGCCTGGATCGACGGCTTAACGTCGCGCGAGCCGGACGGCGACCTGCCGGCTTGATCAGCTTTGGATGCCCTCGGAAGACTGCTGCATTCTTAGGTATAATGATATACGCTATTGTTCGTAGGCTTGCCCTCCTCCGCTGAGCTTGGCGTTGGTGTCAAGCAGGCACCGGCCGAGTGTTCAGACTGGGCGCCTTCAGAAAATGCGGACATAGACAGGCAGTCGGCTCCGGTTCGATGAGACGGCGCGCGATGCCGACCTCGCTCAAACATTGTCGACCTGTGCCGATCGATTTGCTCGGCCGATGAACCCGTGGGCCAGATTGCCGCAACGGGAGAGGAACTATGATTGCTCTAAGGTCTTGCTTGCGAAGCTTTGCAGCAGCGTATGCCGCAGCTTTGATTTCAATTGTCCCGGCAGCGAATGCGTTGGCTGATGTTATCATTGAAAACGGGCTGATTTTTCGGGAGTTTCGTGTCAATCCCCCCTTGAACTTCACTCAAGGACCCGACCTGCTGGTTCTCAGGGCCGATGTCAGGGACAGTGATACGGGCCAACGGCCCGCCGGGGCTATCGCAAGTGTGAGGAACCTCGAAACGGGGGAGAGCTTCACCATGCTCAGAGGCGGGTCGGTGAGGTTCTTCCGGCTCGTCCCCTACAAGACTGATAGGGCGGAAGGCACTTGGGTCGTCGAGGTGAGCAGCGACGTCGGCTCGGCGGCGGCCTTGCTGCCTCGATTTGGGATCGGACCGGGAACCGGGAGCATTCCAGGTGTGAGCGGCCTGACGGCAACATCAGGCTCGCAGCCGACCTTGACCTGGACGCTTCCCGCAGATCTTCCCCTGCTCAATGACGGCAACATCGATCGGATCCGCCTGCGCCTCAATGACTCCAATTCGGTGCGGATCCTTGACGAGGCCGTCGATGACTCGTCACTCACGACCACTTCGGCAACAGTGGCGCCGGGTGTGATCACGCACAACGGAGCCTTCGTTAGCGAGGTGTTGATTGAAGGTTTCGCGCCCTACGACCGTTCAATCGCTTACGAGACATTCGTGGTCGAGGAAGACTTGACCGGTGGCGTCGGTGTCGATGGTAACGCCTTCTTGCTTCAGGACAACCGAGAGGAAAACAGTGTTCGGTTTCAGGCCGGCCAACGTCTCAGTGTGTCGGCGAACCTCTTTCCTTCCGACAACACCTTTGCCTACGCGGAAAACGACGGAGTCATCATTCCATTGTCTCAAGTCCGTGAAGCCGATCGGAGTTTTGAGTTTGCAGCCAGCGTCGCCGTGCAGCCCAGCCTGACCGATCCCTGGTCTGTCGTTCTTTGGAATGGGGGTGAGCGGAGGTCTTTGAGCAGCAACAACGTCGGGATTCTCGACTTTCTTCCCTTTGTCCGTGAAGTTCGGATGATCCCCGACTTTCTCACGCCCACCTTCGAGTGGGAGCTCCCGACAGGCAATACAGTGCCCTTCGACGCCGTGCAGATCGGTCTTTTCGACGACGTGACCGACGAGCGTCTCAGCGTTTTTGGCTCCAACCAGGACGAGCTTTTTGCGACGCTGCCCGCGGGCACCATCAGCTACAAGTTTGATCCAGGGCAACTTGAGGAAGGCCGGAAGTACGCTGTGAGGGTGCTCTTGACCGACTTCGACTCATCTGGATTCACCGTCAACCGCTCGCTCTCCTTCTTCAACTTCACGCCGGTTTTGGAGGCGTCGAACGAGCCGCTCTACCTGCCGAACGAAGACGAGAGCGGCAGGTTCTCCTTCGACTTCGATGTGACGGCGACGGACTCCTTCACCACGGCGGTGCCCGCCAATACGAAACCGCCGATTGCGGTGGGCTACGAGTACGCCGTCGGCGAGGGCGATCCGAATTTCGCCTCGGTCACGCTGCCCCCGGAGGGCGGGGAAAGCTACGACGTCGTTCCCTTCGACGACGCCGGGAATTCGCTTCCCACCGAGCCGCTCGCGGCGAATGAGCGTTTGGACTTCACGATGGAAGTTGACCCCGCCGGTGTCGAGCGCTTTGTCGTCCTGGGCGTCGATGAGCCGGATGGGCAAGGCCAGGGAGACGCGACTCTGTTCGAAACGACCCTGAGCTTCACCCAGGACGGCCAATTCACGGGGACCATCATTCCGATAACGGTGTCTGCTACGACGACGGTCCAGCTGGTCGAAGCCCTGCAGAACGATCTGGACGCCTTGGTGGACGGCGGCGAACTCGACGAGGAGGAGGGCAAGAAACTAACGCGCATCCTGGATCTATTCCTGGTCGCCTTTGCCCGGGACCGGATCGAAAAGGGCTGTCGGCTGCTCGACCGCTTTGTCGGTCGCGTCGAGGACCTTGTTGAGGACGGCGAGCTGAGCCCGGAGGATGGAAACCCGGTTCCGCTGGTCCAGCAGGCAGAGGCGGTCCGGAGCAGCCTCGGTCCGGGCGCTTGCGATGCCGGACCTGGGGGCGAGGATGATGACGATGACGATGACGATGACGGCGACGGCGATGACGACGATTGAGGCTTGAAACGCGTCTCGTCTCGTTCGCCGACCGTTGTCCGGGGTCCAAGGCCGCCTTCCGGGCTGATGTCGGACGCGGCCCGTCACCGCCTCATACCAGGCCCTTGACCCCGTCGATGAAGTGGCGGGCGCCGAGGTCGGCGTCTACGACTTCATGGCCATCCCGGAAGGCTTGGAGATCCTGCGCGGCCTCGACCCTTGCCCCGTCGACGCCCGCGGCCGGCAACTCCGGCTCCGACCGCATCGCGACGGCCATTCCATCCCCGCCGAATGGGTCGCCACGGGCCATGACTGGATGCTGAGCTTCCCGGAGCGAGTCCGGGTCAATCGGAGCTCTCTTCGGCTGCGGCCGCTTCGCCCTGTTTCTCCGCCGCCTTGGCCTTCTCTCCGCAGTCGGCCGAGCGCGTCTTGTCAGCGCGCAGTTCCAGCGGCACCTTGCAGTCGTTCACCCGCTGCGGGTCAAAGGCCTTGCCCGCTTGGCGCTCCTTGGCTGTCTTGGGCGGAGGCGCGGAAGCGCCGGCCTCCTCTGCAACCACTGGTTCTTCAGGAGGACCAGCCAATATGAGCGCCGCGAGGAGAAGGCTTCCATAGGTCCCGAGCCGTCGCTTCATAGTGTCCACCGCCGATGCCGGCGACTTCACCCCTTCACAAGTGCGGCGCCAGTTGTCATGTGCTTACGATCTCAGACCAGCCATCTTAAGTCTGTTTGGCGATCCGCAATAGCTTGCCCTATGCCAATCCCTTCACCCCGTTGATGAAGAGGCGGGTGGCGAGGTCGGCGTAGTCTTCGAGGCCGAGCGGGCCGTCCTTGCGGAACCAGGTGAAGTGCCAGTTGAGCATGCCGAGCAGGGACATGGTCACCGGCTTGATCAGGCTTGGTTCCTTGCCGAGTGCGGGATTGAGGGCAGCCACCGCGGCGGCGAAGACCGCGACGATCTCGCGCTCCAGGGCACGGATCCGACCCTGCTGCGCGGGCGCCAGGACGCCGAGCTCGCTGAGCAGGACCTTGTGCTTGGCGTCGGAGTCCCGATAGGCCTCGAGCAGGGCGAAGACCAGGGCGCGGAGGCGGGCCTCGGGGTCCGGGCCGGGCCGGTCGGCGGCCTGCACGGCGTCGCGCAGCATGCGGATGTGGTCGTGCAGGATGTCGAAGAGGATCGCCTCCTTGCTCTCGTAGTAGTGATAGATCCAGGCCTTGGAGGCGTTGCACTCGCGCGACAGGGTCGAGATCGAGGTCCGGGCGAAGCCGTGGCGGGCGAAGAGCCCGGCGGCCCGGTCCAGGATTTCCTGCCGGCGCTCGTCGTAGGCTTCGGAGCGGACCCGCGCCATGGGCTAGCGTGCCTCAGCGGCAGTGGAGTGCCGAAGGTGGCGAGGGCGGTGTTCCCCCCTCACCCGGCGAGGGCTTCGCCCCTGCCACCCTCTCCCTCCAGGGGAGAGGGTGTTAGGCGCGGAGCCGCGTCGACGCCAACCCTCTCCCGGGGGAGAGGGTGGCCGCGTAGCGGCCGGGTGAGGGGGGAACACCGGCGTAGTGTCATAAAGTTGAGCTTCTCGTGTCACTACGACTGGCCCCTCAGGTCGATGACGCGGCGGGCCTTGCCGACGGAGCGTTCGACCTGGCCCGGGTCGGTGACCTTGATCCGGGCGGTCACGCCGACCAGGCTTTTGATGTGCTGGGCCAGCTCCTTGGCCTGGGCGTCGCGGCCGTCGCCTTCGGGCAGGTCGGCGCGGGCCTCGACCAGGATAATCATCTCGTCCATGCGGCCCTCGCGGCGCAGCTCGATCTGGTAGTGCGGAGCCAGGCCCTCGCACTTCAGGATCATCTCCTCGATCTGGGTCGGGAAGACGTTGACCCCGCGCACGATCATCATGTCGTCGCTGCGGCCGGTGACCTTCTCCATGCGCCGCAGGCTCCGCGCCGTGCCAGGCAGGAGGCGGGTCAGGTCGCGGGTCCGGTAGCGGACCACCGGCATGGCCTCCTTGGTCAGCGATGTAAAGACCAGCTCGCCGATCTCGCCGTCGGGCAGGACCTCGCCGGTCACCGGATCGATGATCTCGGGATAGAAGTGATCCTCCCAGACGTGCAGGCCGTCCTTGGTCTCGACGCATTCGTTGGCGACTCCGGGGCCCATGACCTCCGAGAGGCCGTAGATGTCGACCGCGTGCATGTCGAAGGTCTGCTCGATCTCGCGGCGCATCGACTCGGTCCAGGGCTCGGCACCGAAGATCCCGACCTTGAGGGAGGAGGCGCGGGGGTCGAAGCCCTGGTTCCGGAACTCGTCCAGGATCGAGAGCATGTAGGAGGGGGTCACCATGATGACCTCGGGCGCGAAGTCCCGGATCAGCTGGACCTGGCGCTCGGTCATGCCGCCGGAAACCGGGATCACGGTGCAGCCCAGTTTCTCGGCGCCGTAGTGGGCGCCGAGACCGCCGGTGAAGAGGCCGTAGCCGTAGGCGACGTGGACCTTGTCGCCGCGCCGGCCGCCCGAGGCGCGGATCGAGCGCGCCACCACCTGGGCCCAGACCTCGACGTCGTTCCGAGTGTAGCCGACCACCGTCGGCTTGCCCGTGGTGCCGGAGGAGGCGTGGATGCGCACCACCTGCTCGCGCGGGACCGCGAACATGCCGAAGGGATAGTTGACGCGCAAGTCGTCCTTGGTGGTAAAGGGGAAGGCCGCCAAGTCTTCGAGCGATTTCAGATCGTCCGGGTGTACCCCCTTGACGTCGAACGCTTTCTTGTAGTGCGGCACGTGGTCGTAGGCGCGCCTCAGGCTGGCCTGCATGCGCTCCAGCTGCAGCGCGGCGATCTCGTCCCGCGAGGCCTTCTCGATGTGCTCCAGGTCCGCCCGTTGCGGCGTCAGATCCTCCATGGCGCTCTCCCTCGTAATCCGTCCCAGTTGGATGGCTCCTTTTCAGCCTTCATGTCCCGCAGGTGGCCTTCGCAACCCTGTCATCACCGGACTTGATCCGGTGATCCATGGCGCAGGCGTCTCGATGGATACCCGGGTCAAGCCCGGGGATGACAGCGAGACGGTGGTTGACGTCAGTGCGACGACGGATGGCTCGCATTGCCTCACGCCCGCTCCAGCAGGAGCGCGATGCCCTGGCCGACGCCAATGCACATGGTGCAAAGGGCGTGCCGGGCATCGCGTTCCCTGAGCTCGAGGGCCGCGGTCAGGGCCAGGCGGGCGCCGCTCATGCCCAGTGGGTGGCCGAGGGCGATGGCGCCGCCGTTGGGGTTCACGTGCTCGGCGTCGTCGGGCAGGCCGAGCTGACGCAGCACGCCGAGGGCCTGGGCGGCGAAGGCCTCGTTGAGTTCGATGACCTCTATCTCCTGGAGCTTGACCCCCACCCGCTCCAGCAGCTTTTTGGTCGCGGGCGCCGGGCCCATGCCCATGATCCGCGGCGGCACGCCGGCGGTGGCCATGGCGGTCACCTTGGCGATGGGCTCGAGGCCGTGTTTCTCGGCCGCCTCGGGCGAGGCGATCAGCAGCGCGGCGGCGCCGTCGTTGACCCCCGAGGCGTTGCCCGCGGTGACGCAGCCGCCCTCGCGGAAGGGCGCCTTGAGGGCCGCCAGCTTCTCCAGGCTGGTCGCCCGTGGATGCTCGTCGCGCTCGACCAGGATCGGATCGCCGCGGCGCTGCGGGATCGAGACGGGCACGATCTCCTGGGCCAGGCGGCCGTTCTCCTGGGCCGCCGCAGCGCGCGCCTGGGAGCGCAGGGCGAAGGCGTCCTGGTCCTCGCGGCCGATCTGGAACTCCTCGGCGACGTTCTCGGCGGTCTCGGGCATGGAATCGATGCCGTACCGGGCCTTGATCGCCTTGTTGACGAAGCGCCAGCCGATGGTGGTGTCGAAGATCTCGGCCTTGCGGGAGAAGGGCTGGTCGGCCTTGCCCATGACGAAGGGCGCGCGGCTCATGGACTCGACGCCGCCGGCCACTATCACCTCGGCCTCGCCGCACTTGATCGCCCGGGCCGCGCTGCCGACCGCATCGAGGCCGGAGCCGCAGAGCCGGTTGAAGGTCGCCCCCGCCACGCTGTCGGGCAGGCCGGCCAGGAGTCCCGCCATGCGCGCGACGTTGCGGTTGTCCTCGCCGGCCTGATTGGCGCAGCCGAGCAGGACGTCGTCGACCGCCTCGCCGGCAACCTGAGGGACCTTCTCCATAAGCGACTTGATGGCGTGGCCGGCCAGGTCGTCCGGCCGCACCGCGGAGAGGGCGCCGCCGTAGCGGCCGATCGGCGTGCGCACGCCGGCGCAGATGTAGGCCTCGCGCATCAGGTCGTTTCCTCCTCTGCCAGCTCCGGGACCAGGTGGCCCTTGATGGTCCGCGAATGGCCGCGGAACTCGGCGATCGGCACGCCGTCCTGGTTGTCGACGCGGATGTCGTAGATGCCGCTGCGGCCGTTGAGACTGCGCTCCTCGGCGCGGGCGGTCAGGCGGTCGCCCAGCCTCGCGGGCGCCAGGAAGGTGACGCTGCAGTGCTGGGCCACGGTCACCCTGTTGTAGGCGTTGCAGGCGAAGGCGAAAGCGGAATCGGCCAGGGTGAAGATCAGTCCGCCATGGCAAATCTCGTGGCCGTTGATCATGCTGTCGGTGACGGTCATCGACAGGGTCGCGGTCCCGGGCCCGACCGCGTCGAGGCTCATGCCCAGCGCCTGGGAGGCCCGGTCGTCGCGCCACATGGCCTCGGCGCAGCGCCGGGCGAGCTCCTCGGGGGGGACGGTCATGAGGGTTCCTGCCGAGTTCGCTGACCCTCGACATCCACTCCTCTGTCATCCCCGGGGCGCGTACGCGCGGCGCTTCGCGCGACCCGGGGATCCATCGAGCTAGCGGCACCATGGATGCCCGGATCAAGTCCGGGCATTACAGCGAAGTAAGGGACAGACGAGCGTGGGAAACCGGACATCCGCATTGTATGCCCCCTATCGTCCCTGGAACACCGGGGCGCGCTTCTCCATGAAGGCGGCGACGCCCTCGCGGTAGTCGGCGCTGCGGCCGGCCTCGCGCTGCAGGTCGCGCTCGAGGTCGAGCTGGGCATCGAGATCGTTGTCGAGGGAGGCCTGGATCGCCTGCTTGATCTTGGCCAGGCCGGCGGTCGGCTGGGTCGCCAGGTGGCGGGCCAGCTTCTGCGCCTCGTCCATCAGGGCCTCGTCGTCGACGGCGCGCCAGACCAGGCCCCAGGCTGCGGCCTGCTCGGCGGTCAGCGTCTCGCCGAGCAGCGCCAGGCCCTTGGCCCGGGCCTCGCCGACCAAGCGCGGGAGGCTGTAGGTGCCGCCGCTGTCCGGGACCAGGCCGAGGCGGCAGAAGGCCTGGACGAACTTCGCCGACCTGGCCGCCAGGACGATGTCGCAGGCCAGGGCGATATTGGCGCCGGCGCCGGCGGCGACCCCGTTGACCGCGCAGATCACCGGCAAGGGCAAGTCCCTGAGCTTGCGAATCAAGGGGTTGTAGAAGGTCTCTAAGGTGTGGCCGAGGTCCAGCTCGACGTCGCCGGTGACGTTGCGGTCGCCCAGGTCCTGACCGGCGCAAAAGCCGCGGCCGGCGCCGGTCAGAAGCAGGGCGCGGACGCTTTCCTCGGCCTCGGCCCGTTCAAGCGCGGCACGCAGGGCCAGGTGCATATCCTCGTTGAAGGCATTGAGCTTGTCCGGGCGGTTGAGGGTGATGACGGCAACGCCGTCGCCGATCTCGCTGAGGATGCTTTCGCTGGTCTCGTCCGTCATGGGCAGGTCCCTTCGCGCGCCTCACCTCGCTCGCGTCACGCTTTCTCGGTCTTGCCAGGGCGATTGCGTGACAAAGATCTTGAAATGACCGACCGGTCGGTTAATTATTCTCGGGCAGCGGGAAGCTGTCAATCGGCCAAATACACTTCCCTGCCGCGGCCCTCGCGGGTTTCCTTGGGCGCGCGATGCTCATAAAGGAAGACTGATGACCGCATTCTACGATACGCACCGCGAGCTTCTGGAACAGGCGCTCGAAGCCATTGCAACGCGCGGCTACTGGAGCGCCTATCCCGAATCGCCCAGCAAGCGCGTCTATGGCGAGACCGCGCCGCAGGACGGGGAGGCCGCCTTCAAGGCCCTTCTGGAAAAGCCCTTCGAGCTGGATCAGCCGGGCGCGGCGGCACGGGTCGGCGCCGAGCGCTCGCCCTACGGTTTCGACCTCGGCATCACCTATCCCAAGGCGTCGGTCGAAGAACTCATCTCCGCGTCGCGGGCGGCGGCGCCGGGCTGGGGCGCGGCGACGCCCGAAGACCGCGCCGGGGTCTGCCTCGAGATCCTGCAGCGGGTGAACCGGCGCAGCTTCGAGATGGCCCATGCGGTGATGCATACCACCGGGCAGTCCTTCGTCATGGCCTTCCAGGCCGGCGGTCCGCATGCCCAGGATCGCGGGCTCGAGGCGGTGGCCTACGCCTACCAGGAGATGGCGCGGGTGCCGCGGGCCGTGCTCTGGGAGAAGCCCCAGGGCAAGCACGACCCGCTGCGCCTGGACAAGAGCTACCGGATCCTGCCGCGCGGCATCGGTCTGGTGATCGGCTGCTCGACCTTCCCGACCTGGAACGGCTACCCCGGGCTCTTCGCCAGCCTGGCGACCGGCAACACGGTCATCGTCAAGCCGCACCCCGGCGCCATTCTGCCCCTGGCCATAACCGTGAAGATCGCCCGCGAAGTGCTTGAAGAGGCTGGCTTCGATCCCGACGCCGTCCTTCTGGCCGCGGACAGCGCCGAGGCGCCGGTGACCAAGGACCTGGTGACCCATTCGGCGGTCGCGATCGTCGACTTCACCGGCAGCCCGGCCTTCGGCGACTGGGTCAAGGCCAACGCCGCCGGCGCCCAGGTCTATGCCGAGCAGGCCGGGGTCAACTCGGTGGTCATCGATTCCACCGACAACTTCAAGGGCCTCTGCCAGAACCTGGCCTTCTCGCTCAGCCTCTATTCCGGCCAGATGTGCACGGCTCCGCAGAACCTCTACGTGCCCGAAGGCGGGATCGAGACCGAGGACGGCCACAAGTCCTTCGACGAGGTCGCCCAGGGCCTGGCTACCGCGGTCGACAAGCTGCTGGGCGACCCGGAGCGGGCGGCCGGCGTGCTGGGCGCGGTCCAGAACCCGGCGACCCTGGAGCGGGTGCAGAAGCTCGCGGCCGAGGCCGGAGCGGCGCTGCTCCGGGCACCGCAGGCGAGCGAAGTCCCCGGCTTCGCCGAGGCGCGGACCCAGAGCCCGGCCCTAATCAAGGCCGAGGCGGGGCGGGGCGGCGCCTTCACCCAGGAGTGCTTCGGCCCGGTCGCCTTCGTCATCGCCACAAAGGATACGAATCAGTCCATCGCCGAAGCTGCGGGCCTGGCGGCGGAGAAGGGGGCCATCACTGCCGCGGCCTATTCGGCCGACGACGCCGTCCTCGACAAGGCCGCGGAGGCCTTCGGCAACGCCGGGGTGTCGCTGTCCTGCAACCTGACCGGCGGCATCTTCGTCAACCAGTCGGCGGCCTTCAGCGACTACCACGTCAGCGGCGCCAACCCGGCGGGCAACGCCTGCCTGACCGACGCTGCCTTCGTCGCCAACCGCTTCCGGGTGGTGGCGCAGCGCCGGCCCCACGCCGCCTGACCGGGACGCGGTTCCGTGGCCCGCGTCTATGCCCTCGACGGACTGACCCCGGTCATCGATCCCAGCAGCTTCGTCCATCCGACGGCGGTGCTGATCGGCGACGTGATCGTCGGGCGCGGCTGTTATGTCGGGCCGGGCGCGGTGCTGCGCGGCGACATCGGCCGCCTGGTCATGGGCGACGGCAGCAACCTGCAGGACAACTGCATCGTGCATTGCTTTCCCGGCCGCGATAGCGTGATCGAGGCCGACGGCCACGTCGCCCACGGCGCCGTGCTGCACGGCTGCACGGTCAAGCGCAACGCCATGGTCGGGATGAACGCGGTGGTGATGGACGGCGCGGTGATCGGCGAGGACAGCTTCGTCGGCGCCCTGGCCTTCGTGAAGGCCGGCTTCGAGGTGCCACCGCGCCATCTGGTCGCCGGGGTGCCGGCCAAGGTGGTCCGCGAATTGAGCGACGAGGAGATCGGGTGGAAGGCGCGGGGAACCAAGGAATATCAGGAGATTGCCCGGCGCTGCTTGACCGGTTTGAAAGAAGTGCAGCCGCTCGAGGCGCCGGAGGCCGACCGTCCGCGCTTCGACGCGGGCGATCTCTTGCCCTTGATCGAGACCAAGCTGGGCGAGGGGTCTTGAAGGGGTCCGGCAGCAGCGCCGGGCCGGACGAGGCGAACGCGGCAGGCATGACCGCGAAAGGTCAGACAAGGAGGGAGCGAATGTTGAAGAAGCGCAACTTGACGGGGACGCTCGCCGCGGCGGCGGTGGTCGCCACGGCGATGGCCGGCCCGGGCGCGGCCTGGGCCGAGATCAAGATCGGCTCGGTGCTGGCGGTGACCGGCCCGGCGTCCTTCCTCGGCGACCCCGAGGAGAAGACGCTGAAGATGTACGTCGAGAAGATCAACGCCGAGGGTGGCGTGCTCGGCGAGAAGCTGGAGCTGGTGATCTACGACGACGGCGGCGACGCCAAGAAGTCCCGGACCTTCGCGACCCGCCTGATCGAGGAGGACAAGGTCGTCGCCATGGTCGGCGGCTCCACCACCGGGGCGACCATGGCCATGGTTCCGCTCTTCGAGGAGGCCGAGATCCCCTTCATCTCGCTGGGCGGCGCCGTGGTCATCATCGAGCCGGTGAAGGACTTTGTGTTCAAGACCCCGCACACCGACCGCATGGCCTGCGAGAAGATCTTCGAGGACATGAAGGCCCGGGGGATCAGCAAGATCGGCATGATCTCGGGCACCGGCGGCTTCGGCAAGTCGATGCGCGGCCAGTGCCTGGACGTGGCGGGCAGCTACGGCATCGAGGTGGTCGCCGACGAGACCTACGGCCCCAAGGACAGCGACATGACGCCGCAGCTGACCAACATCAAGAACGCGGCCGGCCTGCAGGCCGTGGTCAACCCCGGCTTCGGCCAGGGCCCGGCGATCGTGACCCGCAACTACGCCCAGCTCGGCATCTCCGTGCCGCTGTACCAGAGCCACGGTGTCGCTTCGAAGTCCTACATCGAGCTGGCCGGCAAGGCGGCCGAGGGCGTGCGCCTGCCGGCCGCGGCGCTTCTGGTCGCGGAGAAGCTGCCGGACAGCGACCCGCAGAAGCCGGTGGTGGCCGGCTACAAGAAGGCCTTCGAGGAAAGGTGGAACCAGCCGGTCTCGACCTTCGGCGGCCACGCCTACGACGGGCTCTTCCTGCTGGTCGAGGCGATGAAGCGCGCCGGTTCCACCGACGGCAAGGCTGTGCGCGACGAGCTGCGCAAGACCAAGGGCTTCATGGGCACGGCCGGGCTGGTCAATATGTCGGAGAGCGACCACCTGGGGCTCGACCTCAGCGCCTTCCGCATGCTGGAAATCCGCAACGGCGACTGGACCCTGGTGGAATAGCGGACGCGGACGGCACGGGCCGGCATCCTGTCTCGGAGATGCCGGCCTTTTCCGCCTTCCCGTCACCTTCTCAGCTGTCATGCCCGGGCTTGACCCGGGCATCCATGGCGCAGCGGCACGATGGATTGCCGGGTCAAGCCCGGCAATGACAGAGTGAGGGGGAGCAGGGCGGCTTCCCAACCCTCAGGCAGATCCCCGATCGATGTCCGAGTTCCTGCAGTTCGCCTTTTCCGGAATCACCGTCGGCGCGGTTTACGCCATGGTCGCGCTGGGCTTCACCATCATCTACAACGCCTCGGACGTGGTGAACTTCGCCCAGGGCGAGTTCGTCATGCTCGGCGGGATGTCGACGGTATTCCTCTCGGCCTTCGGGCTGCCGCTGCCCCTGGCGGCGCTGCTGGCGATCGTGATCGCGGCGCTGACCGGGGTCGCGCTCAACAAGCTGGTGATCGAGCCGGCCCGGGACGCCTCGGTGGTCACCCTGATCATCATCACCATCGGCGCCTCGATCTTCCTGCGCGGCATCGCCCAGGTGATCTTCGACAAGCAGTTCCACCGCCTGCCGTCTTTCTCGGGCGACGATCCCATCGCGGTCCTGGGGGCCAGCCTGACCCCGCAGAGCCTCTGGGTCCTGGGCGGGGCGGCGGTGATCGTCGTGCTGCTCTACCTCTTCTTCAACCGGACGCTCTTCGGCAAGTCGATCCTGGCGACCTCGCACAACCGCCTGGCGGCGCAGCTGGTCGGGGTCAACGTCCGCTTCGTGCTCCTGATCAGCTTCGGGCTCTCGGCGGCCATCGGCGCGGTGGCCGGGATCCTGGTCACGCCGATCACGCTCACCAGCTACGACGTCGGCACCATGCTGGCGCTCAAGGGCTTCGCGGCCGCGATGCTGGGCGGCATGGGCAACCCCATCGGCGCCGTGGTCGGCGGCCTGCTGGTCGGCCTCGCCGAGGCCCTGGGCGCCGGCTACCTCAGTTCCGAGTACAAGGACGCCGTCGCCTTCGTGATCATCCTCGCCGTCCTCTTCTTCCTGCCCCGCGGCCTCTTCGGCAAGGCGGGGACAGAGCGGGTCTAGCGATGCCCGCCTGGCTCAAGGATCCGCGGCGGGGCGGGCTGCTGTTGCTGGCGCTGATCATCGCGCTGCTGCCGCTGGTCCTGCCGAACCGCTTCTACTACGACGTGGCGATCCTGATCGGGATCAACGCCATCGCGGTGGTCGGCCTCAACCTGCTGATCGGCTATGCCGGGCAGATCAGCCTGGGACACGCCGGCTTCTTCGGCATTGGCGCCTATGCGGTCGCCGTGCTGCCGGCGGAGCTGGGCATTCCCTCCTGGCTGGCCTTCCTGATCGGGATCGCCTTCGTCGCCCTGCTGGCCTTCGTTGTCGGCCGGCCGATCCTGCGCCTCAAGGGGCACTACCTGGCGGTCGCGACCCTGGGCATGGGCATCCTGATCTTCATGGTGGTGACCAACGAATCGCAGTGGACCGGCGGCCCGGACGGCATGCCGGTGGCGCGACTGATGCTTTTCGGGTTCCGGGTCTCGGGCGCCCAGACCTGGTACTGGATCACCGGCGCGGCGCTCCTGCTCGGCGTCTGGTTCGCGCTCAACCTGATCGACAGCCCCTCGGGCCGGGCGCTCAGGGCACTCCACGACAGCGAGGTGGCGGCCCAGGTCGCCGGGATCGACGTCGCCAGCTACAAGCTCTTCGCCTTCGTGGTCTCGGCGATCTACGCCTGCATCGCCGGCTCGATCAGCGCCTTCTACACCGGCTTCGTGACCCCGGACGGTGCCGGCTTCCTGCACTCCATCGAGTTGGTCTCCATGGTCGTGCTCGGCGGCATGGCCTCGACCTTCGGCGGCATTATCGGGGCCGCGCTGCTGACCGCGCTGCCGCAGTTCCTGACCGTGTTCCAGGAGTACGAGCACGCCCTGCTCGGCCTGGTGATCATGGTCTGCATGATCTTCCTGCGCCGCGGCATCCTGCCGAGCCTGGCCGCGGTCGTGCTGCGCGGCGCGGGACAGGGAGGCCGGGCGTGAGCCATCTCCAGGTCGAGAACCTCTCGATCGCCTTCGGCGGTGTGCACGCGATCGAGGACCTGTCCTTCGACATTCGGGCGGCGACGATCCATTCGATCATCGGCCCCAACGGCGCCGGCAAGACGACCCTCTTCAACTTGATCACCGGCCTCTACCGGCCGAGCGCCGGCCGCATCCGCTTCGAGGAGGAGGACGTCACCGGACAGCCGCCGCACCGGCTGGCGGCCAAGGGCATGTCGCGGACCTTTCAGAACCTGCAGATCTTCTTTCGCATGACCGCCCTGGAGAACGTTATGGTCGGTCGGCACCTGCGCGAGCCGAAGAACCCGATCGCGCACGTCCTGCGCCTGCCCGCGCAGCGGCGCAGCGAGGCCGCCTGCCGCGCGCGGTCCCGGGAGCTGCTGGACTTCGTCGGCCTCTCCGCCTACGCCGGCGAGGCGGCCGGCTCCATGCCCTACGGCGCCCTGAAGCGCCTCGAGATCGCCCGGGCCCTCGCCGCCGAGCCCAAGATGCTGCTGCTCGACGAGCCGGCCGCCGGCTGCAACCCGGCCGAAACCCGCGAGATCGACGACCTGATCCAGAAGATCGCCGAGCAGGGCGTGACCGTGGTCCTGGTCGAGCACGACATGCACCTGGTGATGAACATCTCCAACCACATCCTGGTGCTGGACTACGGCCGCAAGCTGGCCGAAGGGACGGCCGCCGAGGTCCGCGCCAATCCGGAGGTGATTGCGGCCTACCTCGGCGCCCAGGGCCAGGAGGAGTTCGATCGTGCTCAGGGTTGAGGGTCTGACCAGCCACTACGGCCGCATCCAAGCGCTCAAGGGCATCGACCTGGAGATCGCCCAGGGCGAGCTGGTCGCCCTGGTCGGCGGCAACGGTGCCGGCAAGACCACCCTGCTGCGCACGCTCTCGGGCGTGCAGCCGGCGAGCGGCGGCCGCGTCACGTTCCGCGATCGCGACATAACCCGGGCCAGCCCGGCGGCGCGGGTCGGGCAGGGGATCTGTCAGGTCCCCGAGGGCCGGCAGGTCTGGGGCCCGATCTCGGTCGAGGACAATCTCAAGCTCGGCACCGCAAAGCGCCGTGGTCCCGACATCGCCGCCGACCTGGAGCGCATGTACGCGATGTTCCCAGTGCTGAAGGAGAAGCGCGGCCAGGCCGCCGGCACGCTGTCGGGCGGCCAGCAGCAGATGCTGGCGCTCTGCCGGGCCCTGATGGCCAATCCGGAGCTGCTGCTGCTCGACGAGCCGAGCATGGGGCTTGCTCCCTTGCTGGTCGACCAAATTCTGGAGGCGGTCCTGGCCTTGAAGTCCAGGGGCGTAACCGTCTTCCTGGTCGAGCAGAACGCCTTCGCTGCGCTCAAGATCGCCGACCGCGGCTACGTCATCGAGACCGGCAGGATCGTACTTTGCGACAGCGGCCGGGCCCTGCTCGACAACGACCGGGTCAAGGAAGCCTACCTCGGGATCTAGCGCCACACGGTGCGGAAGCAAGGCCGTGGACTCCCAAGGCCCCGGATCGAAGCCCACCCTATTATGGAGATCCTACGGATCGCATATCCGCTTCGGTCGCTATCAATTCGATGCGAATCTAGGTATTGATTCCCTTGCGACTTGACTGGTTAACTCTGAGATTGTTCGCAGGCCAAGGAGTAAAGAATGCCAAAAAAGAAAACTAAGATAGACGAGGCTGCATTGACCAAGGGCGAACTGCGCAAGCTCAACGCCCTGAGAAAGTCCATCGGTGAAGAGCTCGCGAACGAAGCCTTCACCAAGTGGTATGCGGATCAGTCCGGTGGCGAAGACACCTCCGATCCCAACATTGAGCTGATCGAGAACGCGCTCAGTCCTTTGATGGACAAGATCCGTATTCCGCGCGGCGGTGCCTATGCCGTCCGTCGCGGCCGCGGTCGCTTTATTGTTGAGGCCGTGAGCCTCAAGTCCTAGGAAGCTCGTTCCGCGGCTCGGTCGTCGTCGTGCCTCGGCGCCTGATGGAATGAGACAGCGGCAGGGAGTCGCGTTTCGGCGGCGCCCCGTGCGGCAGTGCCTTGGCTTCGCGATCCCTTCCCCTGCTGCGACCCGATCGTGGGTGATCCCGTCCTTTCAATTGCCCGACCCCAGCGCGAGACAGCGCCCGGTTCCCCGTTCCCGACGCTTCGGGGCGAGACGCTGTTCTGGCAGTCGCGACATCTCCGCCGGGCGGCGTGACCCTCGGTGCATTCCCGCCTATGCTATTGCGCGCTCCGGATCTCCCCGGCTGCAGCCTTGATCTCAGAACCGCGAAACACGCTTTGGAGCCCTCGGTCATGCCCTATGTGATCATCACCGTCGACAAGCCGAACAGCCTTGGTCTGCGCAACCAGACGCGCGTGGAGCACCTGGCCTATCTGGAAGCCAACAAGGACAAGCTGCTGGCTGCCGGCGCGAAGATCGATGACGAGGGCGAGGGCGGCTACGGCGGAGTGATCCTGGTCGACACCGAGGATCGCGCCGAGGCCGAAGCCTTTATTCACAACGATCCCTTCACCAAGGCCGGACTCTTCGCCGGAATCGAAGTGGTCCGCTGGCGCAAGGCCTTCTTCAACTTCGAGAAACTGGTTTAGGCGCTCAATCCCAGCCGATCGGCTCGTAGCCGAGGTCCCGGAGGCACGTGTCGACGAAGCGCTTGTGGATCTGGCTCGGCTCCCGAGACCTGAAAAGACCCCGCAGGAACCCGCCGGTCGCGCCGGTGGCCGCACCCACGGCCGCACCCCGCCCGGCCCGGCCGAGAACCGCGCCGCCCGCCGCGCCCACGGCCGCACCGCCGCCGCCGCCGATCGCCGTGCTCCCGGCCACCTTGCCGGCGGCGCCGTCCCTAGCCGAGGCGCCATAGGCTTCGGCCCGGGCCCGACATTCGTCGATGTCGCGTTCCGCCGTCGCCTTGCCGACGCGTTCCAGGTGAGCGTTGGGGTAAAGCACGGGTTCCGGCGAAGAACACCCGACGGAGAAGAGCGCCAAGAGGACAACCGGAATTGGCCTTGTCATCACGACTCCGGGGCAGTCTCGTTCAGCACAAGTTTCGCTCGAACCCGGGCCTCGCCGTCGGCGCCTCCGCGCAACGCGACCCGAAGGCTGCAGAACACGCGGCCTCGCCACTTGCCGCCGTCGGCGCCTCAGTTGCCCGTCACGGCGATGTAGTCGGGATCCTGCTGTGCGTCGCGCTCGAAGCTCAGGAACTCGTAGTAGCCGCAGCGCTTGCGTCCCGGATAGTCGCGGCAGGTCTGGGGACGGGCCTCGTAGATTCCGCAGCGCCGGGCGCCATGGTCGAAGAAGGTGCAGATCGTGCCGAAGATCTCATCCTCCTTATGGCGCAGGATACGGGGGCTCTTGCCGTTCCCTTCTTCGCTGCCGTCCTTCTCGGTGAACCGCTTCTTGGCGTCCTTCCTGGTCATTCCGAAGTGGCGGGCGAGACGCTCGAGATCCCCGTTCTCGAGCTGAATTCTGGGATAGGAGCAGCAGTAGCTGGGGCACTTCTCGCAGTCGTAACGCTTCTTCGCCAAGACTTCTGCCTTCCTTCCGGATCGGGCCGCGGGGTCGTGCGGAAGATCCGCGGCGCCCCGCGCCCTGTCAAGGGGAAACGCCCGGCAGCGGGAGGTCACCCGGCGGCCAAAGGCAGGCAGATATCGGTCAGCAGTTCGGTCGGCGGCGTATCGCGGGGGTTATTGAGGTACTCCTCGAAGCAGGGCGCATCGGCCGGCTCACGACCGGAGGCGACCAGCCACTCGCCGAAGAGCCAGCCATAGGCCGCCGGCAAGTCGGCATAGGGCCCCTTGTGGCGCAGGACCGCATAGGCGCCGCCGGCGATCACGGTCCGTTCCAGCGGGGCCTCTATTGGGAAATCGGCCTCGGTGATGATGCCGGCCCGCGCGCGCAGCTCCGCCTCGGGCACCGCGTCGGGGTCGTCGTAGTAGATGCCGACTGAGCGGATGTCCGGTCCAAGAAGACCCCGGGTCGCAAGCCAGCCGAAGAGGGTCTCGAAGGCCTTGCCGATCTTCGTATAGGAACCGCGGTGCGGGATCGTGATGGCGGTGGCCTGCGGAAAGGTCTTGAGGGTGACGTCGTACATCGTGGCGGATCCTACCTTCGTTTGGGGCCGAAACTGGGTGTGGCTGCCGCGCTTGCGGTACTGCGCGGGCGGCAGGCCGAAGACGGAGCGAAAGGCCCGGGCGAAGGACTGCAGGCTCTTGTAGCCGGAGGCTTCGGCGATCTCCCGCACCGGCATCGAGGTGTTGGCCAGCTGGCCGGCGGCCCGCTGCAGACGCAGCCGCTTGACGGTCGCTGCGGCGGTTTCGCCGTGGACCGCCAGGTAGATCCGGTGCCAGTGATAGGGCGACAGGCAGGCGACCTCGGCCAGCTTCCGGAGGTCGAGCGCCTCGTCCAAATGGTCGTGGATGTAGGCGGTCACCCGGTCGAGGCGGTCCTGGTAGTCGATCAGCTTGCTCGTGCTGGGCATTGATGCGGCGTCCCTTCGCTTCGGTGGTTGCACCAAAGCACAGGTCGATTTGACAAATCTTGCGGACTTGGGCCGACGGCGCTCGGCTATTCCAGCGCGCCCAGCGCCTCGAGCTCGCGCCAGGCGCGGACCACGTACTCGCTCTTGAGGCTGTGGCCGCCCGGGTGCAGGCAGAGCTCCAGCGCGCGGCCCTCGGGATTCATGCGGCGCTCGCACTTGAGGTCCAACACCTCGTAGGCCTCGGCGGCGCCGAAGTCGCCGGCCTCGCCGAAGAGCGACAAGGCTCTGTAGACATCGCCCTGGTGGGTCTTCTGGATCGGCCGGCCGCGCAGGGGCACGATCTTGTCGTCGGTGCCGTGGGTGTGCAGCAGGTGCACCGGCGGGCTGGGGCAGCTCTGCGGGATCGGCGCCCAGAAGGTGCCGGCGATCGGGGCGAAACCGGCGAAGCTGCCGCCCCTCTGGCAGGCCAGGTTCCAGACCATCATGCCGCCCGCCGAGAAGCCCGTGGCCATGATCCGCCTGGGATCGATGGCGAAGCGCGCGGTGATCTCCTCGAGCAGGCGGTCGAAGAATGCGAAGTCGTCGGTGTATTCCCGCGGTGCGTTGGGGATCGACCAGTCGTCACCCAGGGACTTGGGCGCGACCAGCGCCAGCCCGAGCTTGGAGACCGCCTTGCCGAGCGCCTTGTTGCGCATGATCGCGGCGGCGGTCCCGCGATATCCGTGCATGTACATGATGGCGCCGACCGGGCTGCTGCCATCGTGCCCGGCCGGCATGCGGATCCGGTAGGTCCGCTCGCCGAGGCGGCAGTCGCTGTCAGGGCCGCAGGCCGCCGCGCCTCCGGGGCCGAGGCCGGCGAGGAGTCCCGCGAGAACCGCCGGCAGAAGGCGGGGCGCGGCGCGCGCGGACCCGCAAAGCCTCATCTGATCGCCTCGTCGAGGCCGATGTCCCGCCGGGCCGTGGATATGGTCACGGTGAAGCCGGCGATGACGTCGATCAGGGTCATCAGGGTCAGGAACAGGAAGGTCGTGGTGCCGAAGGCCGGAAAGAGGATCAATTCGATCAGGCAGAACACGAAGAGGCCGACCGACAACAGGTGATCGACGATCGAGGCGGTGCCGGTCCGAGTCGCCTTGAAAATCTCGACGAAAAGCAGAATCAGGCCGAGAATCACTAGGAGGTCGCCGAGGGACAACGGCAAGGCGGTCCCGGAGGGCAGGGTGAGGGACAGCGTCGGGGTGTCAATCGGCGCGCCGGCGGTCAGCGCCACCGCGTTGTAGAGGCCGACCGCGAGGATCAGCAGCGGGATCGAAAGCAGCATCGGCCATCCTTCGGCTTGTCGACGGGCGGCGACAGCCTAGCGTCTTCGGTTAGAAAATCTACCGCTTGGGAAAGTCGACCGTCTGGATATGGCAGCCACCGGGCGGCACCAGGGCCAGAAAACCTTGCCCGCCCCCCCCCCAAAAAAGTGGCCGCCTAAGTGGCGGCCAAAGGGGATAGACCAGACTGCAAGAACCGGATGATGTCGAAAGCGCGGTGAAGGCGAAGTGGTAAAACCCACATACCAGGGTTGAAGCGCGATGGCAGGGAGTCGCGCAAAAGTAGCTCTTTTGGGGTATTTTATAGGTAAAAAGAACTATGTTGTTTCCCGGGAGCCTTCTCCCAGGGCGTGATTAATCTCGGTGAGCTTTCGGCGGGCGTCGTCGTAGAGGGAGAAGAGCCGGGCATAGGTGGCCTGGCCCTGGGGGTCCGGGTTGGCCGCGGCGACGACCGTTGCGCAACGGGCGGCGTCCCGTGGCGAGGCGAAGACCCCGACGCCGAGGCCGGCGACCAGGGCGGCGCCGAAGGAGGCGTCGCCGTTGCCGGGCTGCAGAATCGGCAGTCCGGTGGTGTCGGCGATGATCTGGCGCCAGGTCGCGCTACGGGCGCCGCCGCCGAGCAGGCGCAGGGCGCCGAACTCGGCGCCCGAGAGGCGCCTGGCCTCGCGCAGTACGTCGGTCAGGGCCAGAGCGATGCCTTCGTAGCAGGCGCGGGCGAAGTGCGCGCGCTCGTGCGCGAGCGTCAGCCCCAGGAAGTCGCCGCGCAGCTTCGGATCCCAGTGCGGCGCCCGCTCGCCCTGCAGATAGGGATGGAAAAGCAGGCCCTCCGAGCCCGGCGGGACCGCGGCGGCGAGGCGGTCCATCTCGGCGAAGGCGGTCTCGGGATCGAGGTCGGCGAAGAAGCGATCGCGGACCCAACGGTGCGCCGTGGCGCAGGCGTTGATGCCCGAGGCCATGTACCACATGCCCTCGACGATGTGCGGGTAGCAGGAGACCGGCGGATGCACCTCGGGGCGGTCGACCGCGAGGAAGACGACGCCTGCGGTCGCCAGCTTGATCGCGCCTTCGCCGGGCGTCACCGCGCCGCAGCCGAAGAGCTCGACCGTGGTGTCGTTGGAGCCCACGACCACGGGCGTGCCGGCGGCGAGGCCCGTGGCCCGGGCCGCCGCCTCGGTGATCCGCCCGGCGATGTCCTGCGGGCGGGCCACCGGGGGCAGGGTGCTCGTGGGCCAATCGATCAGAGCGCAGAGCTCGGGCGACCAGTCCCGCGTCGTCGCGTCGGCCATCAGGGCGCCGACGACGTCGGAGAAGTCGGTGGTCCAGTCGCCGGTCAGGCGGCTGCGCAGGTGGTCCTTGGCGATGTAGAGACGGGCGGTCCTGTCCGTGACCTCCGGCTCGTGCCGCTTAAGCCAGGCGAGTTGAGCCAGGGTCCAGGTCGGGTTGGCCCGGTTCAGCGAGCGCTCGACGATCTCCGCGCCAGCCCGATCGTGTAGGTCCTTGGCCTCGGCGGCGCTGCGCTGGTCGTTCCAGAGAATCGCCGGGCGCAGCACCTTGCCGTCCGAATCGGTCAGCACCGCGATGTGGGCGCCCGCCGAGATCCCGACCGCTGCAACGTCGCTGGCTTCAACCTTGCCGGCGGCCAGGGCCGCGGGCAGGGCGCCGCACAGTGCCGTCCACCAGTCCTCGGGATCCTGCTCCGACCAGCCGGGCTTGGGATTCCGGGTCGCGACGGGCTTGCTGGCCTCGCCGATCGGGCCGCCGGACTCGTCGAGGATCGTGGCCTTGAGGCTGCCGGCCCCGAGGTCGATGCCGAGCAGGTAGGTCCGTTTCTTGCACGCCATGCCTGGCCTATTCCGCGGTGACGTAGGCCGAGGCAATGCCGCCGTCGACCAGCCAGCCGGCGCCGGTGACGTAGCTGGCCGCGTCGGAGACCAGGAAGAGCGCGACCTCGGCGACCTCCTCGGGCTTAGCGAAGCGGCCCATCGGCATGTGGACCCGGCGCCGCTCCAGCTTCTCCGGCGTGTCGAAGAGCGCGTCGGTCATTGCCGTGCCGACCGGGCCCGGGCAGAGCGCGTTGGCGCGGATCCCGGCACGGCCGTACTGCACGGCGATCTCCCGGGTCAGGGCCAGTACGCCGCCCTTGCTGGCGGTGTAGGCGAGCTGCGGCTCGGCGGCCCCCATGTAGGCGACCAGGGAGGACATGTTGAGGATCGCGCCGCCGCCGCTGCGCCTAAGGGCCGGGATCTCATGGCGGCAGCATAGAAAGACCCCGGTCAGGTTGACCGCCAGGGTCTTGTGCCAGATCTCGAGCGGCGTGTCCTCCGGGCCCCGGTCCTCGGCCAGCATGATTCCGGCGTTGTTGAAGGCGATGTCGAGGCCGCCCAGCGCCCCCTCCGCGGCCGCGACCATGGCCTGGGCCGAGGCCTCGTCGGAGACGTCAACTTGAATCTCTGTCGCTTCCCCGCCCGCGGCCCGGATCTCGGCGGCGACCGCCTCGACGGCCGCCAGGTCGAGGTCGGCCAGCGCGAGCGCGGCGCCTTCGCGCGCGAAACGCCGCGCCGACTCCTGCCCGATGCCGGCGCCGGCCCCGGTGATCAGGGCCCGTTTGCCTTGCAAGCGCATGTCGCCTCCCGGGTTTTCCTCGAAGCTATCTTGCGCGACTTGGCGCTTGCAACATATTGTTTGGCACATGCCAACCTGGGCGCGCAGCGGCGCGCCGCAAGGAAAAAGAAACCGCAGGGCAGGGAGGGGACCATGGCCGGCGATCAGGTCACGACGATGATGGCGGCGTTGAAGAAGATGCAGGCGCGTTACCTGCGCTTCGAGCTGCCGGATCTCCACGGTACCAGCCGGACCAAGGTGGTCCCGATCGACAAGGTCGAGGCCTATGCCCGCAAAGGGCTGAACTTCTATGGCGGCACCATTGGCCTCGACAGCGCCTCCGGCGTGATCGGCGGCACCGGCGTCGCCGAGGAGGTCGCCTACCGCGACCAGAGTCTGATCCCCGATCCTTCGAGCCTGCGCCCGGTGCCCTGGCTGCCCAGCACGGCCAAGGTGGTCTGCGATGCCCAGTGGGGCCCCGGCGCGCCGATCAAGGCGACGCCGCGCAGCGTGCTGCGCGGCCTGCTCGAGGCGGCCGCCGAGCTGGGCTACGACGTCATGATGGGCCACGAGTTCGAGTTCTACCTGCTGGACCCCGAGACCAGGCAGCCGCTGTTCGGCGGGGTGCATATCTTCAACGCGACCCGGAACCAGTACCTGCCCTTCCTGGACGGCCTGCTCGACACCCTGCAGGCGGCCGGGATCGACGTCATCACCCACAACTGCGAATACTCGCCCTCGCAGTACGAGATCAACTTCGGCCCCGGCATCGGCTTAGAGGGCGCGGACAAGGCCTTCACCTTCAAGAACGCGATTAAGGAGCTGGCCCACCGCAACGGCCTGCTGGCCACCTTCATGTCCAAGCCGGCCAGCGACATGGCCGGCTGCGGCTGCCACGTCCACGTCAGCCTGATCAACCGAAAGACCAGGAAACCGGTCTTCTACAAGAAGGGCGTGCCCGACGGCCTGAACGACGAAGTCCGGGCCTTCACCCGCGGCATCCTGGATCACGCCAAGGCGATCCAGGCCCTGATCGGGCCGACGCCGAACTGCTACCACCGCCTGAAGCCGCACACCTTCGCGCCCTCCAACATCTCCTGGGGGATCGAGGACCGGACCGCCATGGTCCGGATCAAGGACCCGGGCGAGGCCAACTGCCACATCGAGATGCGCGCCGCCTCGGGCCTCTCGAACCCCTACCTCTCGGTCGCCGCGGTGATCGCCGCCGGCCTGCTCGGTCTGAAGGGCAAGGGCAAGCTGCCGGCCCAGTCCAAGGGCCCCTCGGAAGACGATCCCAAGCACGAGAAGCTGGCTGGCAGCCTGGAAGAGGCGCTGGACGCCCTGGAGGCGGACAAGCCCCTGCGAAAGCTGTTGGGCGAGGACTTCATCCAGCTCTTCATGGCGGTGAAGCGCGCCGAACTGGCCCGCTTCCGCAGCCACGTCACAGACTGGGAACGCAACGAGTACCTCGAGGTCTACTGAGCGGCCGGAACAGCACGCCACCTCGCGACCACTCTTTCGCCGCAGTGCCCGGACAGGCTGCCTCGCCGGAATGCAAAGGAAGGCCTGTTCGAAATGAGCAAGCGATTTGGCGTCCGTGCCATCTGCATCGCCGCTGGCGCTGCAGCCTGTGCCGGGCCGCCGGCCGTCTACGGGCCCTGCCGCTTCGACACGGCGTCGATGAGCTTTGCCGGGGACGCACAGGCGCAGGCCCGCTGCCTGCTGCGTCCGGTCGGGGTCTGGAAAGAGCTGGGTCCGGTCCACGACCGTCTGCCCGAGGTGCTGGAGCGGACAGTCGATGCCCCGCTGCCGCTCGGCAAGGCGGCATTTCGGGCCTATCTGGCGCGGCAGGGCCTGTCGGAGAGCGAGCTCGGCGGATCCCTGGACAGCCGGCTGTCGCGGTCGCAGGACGATGCGCTCTGGGGCGCGCCGGCGCGCTACTTCGTGCTGCACGATACCAGTGCGCCCTATTTCGGGGCCGCGCCCTTCCCGGTGGCGCTCGACCGGGACCCGCGGGTCAACCGGCTGGACGGCTACCGCAGCGCCGAGCCGGTGGCGCATGTCTTCATCAACCGCCGGGGCGAGGTCTATCTCGGGCACGACTTCCTGGAGCCCTGGCGGGCGACCAAGCTGGAGCTCAACCGGCACGTCGGCGAGCCCGCAAAGGGCCTCTTCCTCCATGTCGAGCTGGTGCAGCCCCGCCGGCGCCATCCCGACGGCGACCCGGACAACGACGCCCTGGCGCCCGACCCAGGGTTTTCACGCCTCCAGTACCGCCGCTTGGCGGAGCTCTACCTCGCGGCCTCCCTGCGCGCCGACCGCGGACTGATCCCGGCCTTCCACGCGGTGCTGGACAAGGGCTTCGAGGACGGCCACGACGATCCGCAGAACTTCGACCTCGGCGCTTGGGCCGCCGAGATCGAGGCTGTGCTGCGCGAGGCCGGCCCTTGAGGGCTGAGGCCGGTATTGACGATCAGGACTGGTCGGTCAGGCGCCCGGTTTGCGCGATTTCGACCATGGTCTCCAGGCGCACGAGACGCTTGTCGATGTCGATGGTGCGCGCGGAAAGGGTCTCGGTGGCGGCGTTGAGGCGCGTGACCTCGTCGGTCAGCTTCAAGACGTCCAAGAGGATGTCCTTCCAGCTCGCCATCAGACCCCTCTTTTGCTGAGAGCTTGCAGGGTCTTGCTGACGGCGAAGTTGGCCCGGCGCGTCGAGGCAATCGCTTCCTGAAGACGTTCCGCGACCAAGGCCATGAGGTCAAGAGAGTCCAAGGTCTCGGCATCCTGGGAGTCGAAGGATTCAATCGCTTGGCGCAGGATTTCGGAAGCCGAGGTGCCGCGTTCGGCCGCTATGCGTTCAAGGCGTTTCACGGTTGCCGGAAAGATAAGGAACTACTTCCCAAGCATTTTCTCGACGACCGCCAAGGGACACCTCCGAGATCGAGCCGCTATCAATCATGCGCATACACATCAGTATACACACTCTGGGTGAAACTATTAACGCTGCGGGCCGCGCCTATTCCGCCGCCAGGCTGCCGCTGCGGCCAGGGAGTTCGCCGCGGATGACGTAGGCCAGGGTGCGAACGACCTGCTCGGGGGTTGCGCAGACGGCGAGGGCGGCGGCATCGACCTCCTTCAGGGCGTGGTTCAACGCGGGATCGTGGAGCGTGATCAGGGCCTTGCCCTGGGCCGCTGCCACACCGGCGTCGAAGGCGGCGTTCCATTGCCGGTACTTGTCGCCGAAACGGACCACCACGACGTCGGCCTCGCCGATCAGGGTTCGGGTCCGGATGGCGTTCATCGCCGCGCCCTTGCGGTCGTGCCAGAAGGTCTTGTCCTCAGCGCCCAGGATCACGGCGCCGCAGTCGTCGCTGTCCGCGTGGACGCAGACCGGCGCGTCCATGCGGACCGGGAGGCCGGCCTCGCGAACGCCCTCGGCGATCCGGGCCCGCCAGTCGCTGTGGATTTCTCCGGAAAGGTAGACCTTCCACTCACGCGCGCTCATGACCTTGTTGTCTCCCTTTGAAAGCCGATTAAGTCGAGCAAGACCTAATCGCAGCGCCGCCGCCGCGCAAGCGGCTAGGCCGGCAGAGACATCCGAACGATCTCTATCGGCGGCGTTTCGGCGCTGCCATGCGAGGAAAAGCCCTTGCCGGTCGCGACGAAGCCTCGCTGCTCGTAGAAGGACACGGCGTTGAGCAAGGATTCCAGGACGACGGCCCCCTCGTGGCCCTCGCGGGCCAGGCGGACCCCGATCCGCAGCAGCCGGCTGCCGATTCCACGGCCGGCCGCCTTGGGCAGGACGAAGAGGCGGGTGATCTCGCCGGGCCCGGCGTCGACGTAGCCGACGACCTCGTTGCCCAAGTCGGCGACCCGGATGCGCCCGGCCTGAACTCCTTCGCGGTAGGTCTCCGGGCTGCAACCCTGCATCCAGGCCGCGACTTGCGCCGGGGCGTAGTGCCCCTTGGCCAGGCCGGCGAAGGAGTCCCGGGTGATCTCGCAGATCGCCGCCAGATCGGCGGCGCGGCCGGGTCGGATCAGCAGGTCCGTCATCGACAGCGGATCCCGGGTCGAAGGGCTGCGCATTCGGGCTATCCTCTGCGCAGGTGCTTGAGAAGCCCTGAGGAGTCTGGGCCCGTTCCGGCACCAGGTCCAGCGCGCGGGGGAGGATAGGCATGCTCACGCTTTGGGGTCGGCGCAGCGCCTTCAACGTGCAGAAGGTGGCCTGGCTGATCGGCGAGCTGGGGCTCGCCCATCGGCAGGTCGAGGTCGGCGGCGCCTTCGGCGGTCTGGACGATCCAAAGTTCCTAGCTCGGAACCCCCATGGCCGGGTGCCGGTGATCGACGACGGCGGCAGGGTGGTCTGGGAGTCCCACAGCATCCTGCGCTATCTGGCCGCCCGCCATGGCAGCGAGGCGCTCTGGCCGCACGATCCCGGCCTCCGTTCCCTGGCCGATCGCTGGATGGACTGGGCCCAGACCACCCTGCAGCCGGACTTCATGGATCTCTTCTGGGGCTTCTACCGCACGCCCGCGGCCCAGCGCGACTGGGGGGCGATCCGGGCAGCCAAGGCGCGCCTGGAGGCCCACTACCGCGTGCTGGATCGGGAGCTCGCCGAGCGGGACCATTTGGCCGGTCCGGACTTCACCCTGGCCGACATACCTGCGGGTACGACGCTTTACCGCTACTTCGCGCTGGAGATCGACCGGCCAATGCTACCAGGCCTAGCGGCTTGGTACCGCCGGCTCTGCCAACGTCCGGCCTACCAGACCCATGTCATGCAACCTTTTGATGAGCTGCTGGGCCGACTCGACTACTGAAACCAGGCTGTGGATAACCTTGTCCCCGGTGTCTTGCAGCCCTGAATTTTTTCCTTCGATCTAACGAGACCGTCGGAAAAACCCCTTTATCCATCTGTTTTAAGGCCGATATATCGCAGGCATATTTTGTGCTCGCGTCGGGAATAAACCTTATGTACCATTGTTTATAGAGTGAAGTTCGTCGCCGGACAGATTCTTTTTGGGGTGTTTGGTCAGGGTATTGTCCGGTACCGGACTGGCGAAGGGCGCTTCCAGGAGGGAGGCGCCCTTTCGCTTGTCCGGGCGTGATCGCAGATCCCGAGAGCCGCATTGCCCGAAAGGCGAGAGCCACCGCTCACCGCTGTCAAACCATCTTCGCCCGATAGGCCGGCTTTGCCATATGACTGGCGTTGTTCGACCAGACGTGAAGGCGTCTGATCGGGAAGTGCGTTAGGCGGCCAGGGTTACCTTCACCCCGGCGGCGGCCAGGGCCTCGGCCAGGGCCGCCGGCGGGGGCCGGTCGGTGATCACGTCGGTCAGGCTGTCCAGGGGCGCCACCACCTCCAGCAGCGGAACCTGAAACTTGGCGTGGTCGACCAGGAAGACCCGCCGGGCGGCCCGCTCGAACATCGTCCGCTTGATCCAGGCCGCGTTGGAATCGACGTCGGTGATGCCGCCGCTGGTCAGGCCGCCGGCGCTGGTCAGCGCCACGTTGGCGTGGAAGCGACGCAGGAAGTCGCAGGCGTCCTGGCCGTAGACCCCGTCCTCCCGCGCCGCATAGCTGCCCGGGCAGAGGATGACCCGGATCCGGTCCCGGGATCCGAGGCTGTGGGCGATCTCGAGGCCGTTGGTGATCACTGTGATCTCGGGCTGCGCCAGGGCGAGCTGGCGGGCCAGGTGAAGGGTGGTGGCGCCGGAATCGATCATCACCACGTCGCCTGGCGAGACCATCGCCGCCGCGACCCGGGCGATGCGCTCGCGCTCCGTCACCATGGCGGTGCTGCGCTCGTGGACCGCCGGCTCGCGGCCCATGGGTGCCGCCGCCCCGCCGTAGGTCCGTGCCACCAGTCCGCGGCTCGAGAGGTCGTCGATGTCCCGCCGCACAGTCTCGGTCGAGACCCCGAAGACCTGGGCCAGGTGCGAGATGCGCACGGTCGGGTTGGAGCGCAGCTCGGCGATGATCCGCTCGTGTCGCTGGGCCTTGACCAGGCGCCCGCCGCGGCGCTGCTCGGGGCCGCTCATGCGCAGGCGGCCACGATGTCTTGGATCTGGGAGTTCAGCGCTCCCTTGCGCGGCGAGAAGGAGCCGTCGAAGGCGGCCGAGCCGATGGTGAAGGCGTCGGCACCGGCGTCGCCCAGCTCCCGGATCCGCTCCGGCGAGTTCACGCTGCCGGCGACCACCAGCCAGCCCCTGGTTGCCCCGCGCGCGGCCCGCACCAACTCGAGGGGATCGGCGTCGGTCGCCCGGTAGGCCAGCAGGTCGACGCCGGCGCAGCCGATCTCCTCGAAATGTCGGCAGTGCGCGGCGATGTCCTGGGGCGAGCCGCCGAGCTCGGTGGGATGGCCGAGCGGCCTGCCGGGAAAGGGGAAGTACTCGATGCCGCTGCCGTCCAGGACCTCGAGAATGGCTTCGGCCTGGGTCCCGCCCATGACCCGGTCGACACCGATGTCGAGCGCCGCCCGGGCCGAGGTCAGGCAGGCGGCCTCGCTCTCGCTGACGACCTCCAGGTAACTGGTCGCGCCGCTGTCCTTGATCCGGCGGTTGAGCTCCTTCAGCGTCGGCCGATCGGCGCCAATGTCCTTGAAGCCGATGTGGCGCAGGCCCGCGTGCCGGATCTGCTCGAAGACCTCCAGACAGTCCTCGACCGTCTGGTCGGCCCGGGTCAGCATGAAGATGAACTCCATCGCTCGGCTTCCCTGTGTCCCCGGACGCGGTCCCGCCTTTGCGGACCCGCAGTCGCGGATCGTGGCTTTGCGTTCTTGTTGCGCCAGTTATCGCAGATAAATGTGGTAGACACAACAATCCGTGTTGGAATCACCACGTAAATCGTGGTACTTTCATCACAAGCAAAAGGCAGGCTTGCGCTTCGTTCTGGCGGGCGCAGGATAGCTGTCAAAGGTCCGCAAGCGACCTCAGTTGAGCAGGGAGACCGACACCATGAATTTCGACCGACGGGACTTTCTCGGCCTGTCCGTGGCCGGCGGCGCCTTGGCATTGGCCGGCCCCTTGGCTCGCAACGCCAGGGCGGCGCGCGAGAAGGAGCTGAACATCCTTTGCTGGGAGGGCTACAACTCCGACGAGGTGCTGGATCCCTTCCGGCGCCAGACCGGCGCCAAGGTCTCGGCGGAAAGCGGGACCTCGGATCCCGACATGATCAACAAGCTGCGCGCCGGCGAGGTCAACGTCTGGGACGTGATCAACGTCAACCAGCCCTGGGCGCGCGAGCAGATGTGGCCGGAAAAGCTGATCAAGCCGCTCACCAAGGAGCGCTTCGAGCCCTTCTTCGGCGACATGATGGCGCCCTTCGACAAGGGCTACAAGTGGTCCTACGCCGACAGCGGGGAGCTGATCGGCATCGTCCAGCGCTTCGGCCCCTTCAACTTCGTGGTCAACACCGACAAGGTGAGCCGCGCCACGGCCGAGGACGAGGGCTTCGACCTCTTCAACGAGGCCTCCAACGCCAAGAAGTATGGCATCCTCACCTACGACAATTGGAACATCTATCACATGTGCGTCGGCGCCGGGGTCGACCCCTTCGCCAAGCACAGCCAGGCCGAGATCGACGCCTTCGAGAAGATCGCGCGGGCCTGGTTCAAGGGCGCCAAGCTGCTGACCGACGACCTGGTGGCCATGAACCTGGCCCTGATCAACGGCGAGATCGACTTCTACCTGACCGGCGGCACCTACACCGCCTCCCCGGCCCGCCTGGACGGCGCCACCAACATCCGCGGAATCACGCCCAAGCGCGGCCCGATGAACGGCAAGGGCGGTATCGTCTGGGTCGAGGTCACCTCGGTGGTGAACAACCCGCAGGTCTCGCCGTTGGCCGAGGACTTCTTGGCCTACGTGCAGGAGCCCGAGGCCTGCCACGCGGTGGCCTTCGCGGAAGGCACCTACAACCCGGTAACACAGATGGGCAATCCCAAGGTCTTCGAGCGCTTCAGCAAGGACGAACTGGACGCCATCCAGTGGGACAGCCTGGAAGAGGAGATGGCCAACTCGGTCGACTACCAGATCAACCCCGACTACGAGGTCATGGACAAGATCTACAACGCGGCCAAGCGTGAAGCCTAGACCGGTTTGATCGGGGGGACGGCAGGGGAGGGCCGCCTATGGCGGCCTTCCCTTCATTTCGCGGCGGCGGGGAGAAAGCCTAGCGATGCCTGAGCCTATCCTGCGGCTCGTCGGCGTGAAGAAGCGCTTCGGCAGCTTCGAGGCGGTGCGGGACATCGACCTCGACATCGTCGAGGGCGAGTTCTTCACCATCGTCGGCCCCTCGGGCTCCGGCAAGACCACCCTGATCCGCATGCTGGCCGGGCTCGAGGCGCCGAGCGAAGGCGACATCCTGCTGCGCGGCGCGCGGATCAATGAGCTCTCCGCCAACCAGCGCCCGACCTGCATGGTCTTCCAGTCCCTGGCCCTGTTTCCCCACAAGACGGTCGGTCAGAACATCGAGTTTCCCTTGAAGATGCGCGGCGTCGACCCGGAAGCGCGCCGGACCCGCTGCCATCAGCTGATGGACCAGCTACGCCTGCCGCGCGACTTCTACGGCAAGTCGGTCAAGCAGTGCTCCGGCGGCGAGCGCCAGCGGGTCGCCCTGGCCCGGGCCCTGGCCTTCGACCCCGAGATCCTGTTCTTCGACGAGCCGCTCTCGGCCATCGACTTCCGGCTGCGCAAGATGCTGGAGAAGGAACTGAAGGACATCCACAAGGACACCGGCAAGACCTTCGTCTACATCACCCACTCCCTGGAGGAGGCCATGGTGATGTCCGACCGCATCGGCATCATGCGGGCCGGCAGCCTGGTCCAGGTCGGGGCGCCGGACGAGATCTACAGCCGGCCGGCCAGCCGCTTCGTCTCGGAGTTCATGGGCGAGGTCAACGTCCTGGAGGTCGAGGCGAACGGGCAAGGGCTCTACTGCGCCGGCCTTCAGACCGTCCTCCAGGCCCCGGCGGCGGAGGGCTTCGAGAGCGGATTCCTGGTGATCCGGCCGGAATACCTGCGCTTCCTCGGCGAGGGCGAGAGCGCCGACAACCGGGTCGAGGGCGTGCTCTACAACGAATACGCCCTGGGTTCGCGGATCCAGTACCAGGTCCGGGTCGGCGGCCAGGTCTTCATCGTCGAGAAGCTGCGCGAGCAACGCTACCGCGGCGACCTGGACGACCGGGTCACCATCGGCTGGGACGCACGCGACAGCGTGCTGGCGCCGGAATGACCGCCCTTGGCCAGGACCTGTCGGTCTCCGCCGCGCCGCCGCGCCGCGGCGCCTGGCCGGCCTGGCTGCGCAGCCCGGGCGTGCTCTGCGCCCTGCCGATGCTGGTCTTCCTGGCGCTCAGCTTCGCCGCGCCCCTGCTGACCGTGCTCGGCTACAGCTTCCTGCCGCCGCGGACCTTCGACTTCGGCCAGGGACTGACCCTTGAGAACTACGCCGACGTCCTGGCCGAGAGCTACTACTTGTCCTTCGCCAAGTCCCTCGGCCTGGCCCTGGCGACCGTGGCCCTGCTGCTCCTGGTCTCTTGGCCGATCGCCTACGGCATGGCCAAGATTTTCGGGGCTTGGGCCAATTGGCTCACCCTTTTTCTCGTCATTCCGCTCTTCGTTTCTGAAAACATTCGGCTCTTTGGCTGGGTTCTCTTCCTGATCAAGGGCGGGGTGCTGCTCGGCGGCCTGGAGACCTGGCTGGGCATCGAGTCAGACGGCCTGATCTACAACGTCGGCGCCATCATCCTGGGCCTGGTCTACGTCTATCTGCCCTTCATGCTTTTCCCGATGGTCCTGGGCATCTCGATGATTCCCCAGGACGCGACCGAGGCCGCCGAGGACCTGGGCGCCTCGCGCTGGCAGGTCTTCCGCGAGATCGAGCTGCCGCTGGCCATGCCGGGCCTCCTGATCGGTTGCCTGCTGACTTTCATCCTTTCGTTGGGGTCCCTGGCCGAGTCCAAGATCCTAGGCGGCCAGGCGGTGATCATGATCGCCGACGAGATCGAGACCGCCTTCACTTTCGGCCAGAACTGGCCCCTGGGCTCGGCGCTCTCGGTGATCCTGATCGTTTTCTCCGGGACCCTGGTGATCACCCTGCTGCGCTGGCTCGACCTCGACCGCATCCTGGGGCGCCGGACATGACCCGGCGTCAAGCCAAGCGGCTGACCCACGGCCTGATCGCGGTCTGGACCGCCGCGATCCTGATCTTCCTCTACCTGCCGATCCTTTGCGTCGGCCTGGCCTCCTTCTCCAAGGCCCGCTACTTCCGCTTCCCGATCCTGCGCTACGACACCACCTGGTACGAGAAGGCCTTCTCCTCGCTCAGCGTGCGCGAACTGGTCTCCACCTCGCTGACCATCGCGCTGCTGGTCGCCCTGACCTCGGTCCTGCTGGCCTTCTTCGGCGCCCTGGCCTTTGCCCGCTTCGACTGGCGCGGCCGGCGGCTCTACCAGCGGATCATCCTGCTGCCGATCTTCTTCCCCCAGGCGGTCCTGGGCCTGGCCCTGCTGATCTGGTTCTCCTCGGTCGGGATCATCCCGGACTGGCGCACGGCGGTGATCGCCCACCTGGTGTGGATCACGCCGATCGTCACCCTCGTGATCTCGATCCAGGCCTACAGCTTCGATCCGGCCCTGGAGGAGGCGGCCTTCGACCTGGGCGCGAGCCGCTGGCAGACCCTGAAGGAGGTCACCCTGCCGGTCCTGGCGCCGGGCGTGATCTCCGGCGCGCTCTTCGCCTTCCTCTTGTCCTGGGGCAACTTTCCGCTGTCGCTCTTTACCACCGGCGCCGACCAGACCGTGCCGGAGTGGCTCTACGCCAAGATGGTCTCGGGCTATACGCCCCTCGTGCCGACTCTGGGGGCCTTGACGACCACCGGGGCGGCGCTGATCCTGCTCCTCGGTTACACCGTGTTCATGCTGACCAGACGGGTGCGCGGCGCATGACACCGCGGGAGAAGATCCAGCTGGCCCGAAGCCTGCGCGGCAAGAGGCTGGCCCTGGAGGCGGTCCCGGTCGTCGACTTCGGACCTTTCCTCGCCGGCGATCTCCGGGCGCGCCGGCGGGTGGCCGAGGAGATCGGCCGGGCCTGCCGCGACATCGGCTTCTTCTACCTGAAGAACCACGGCATTCCCGAGGCCCTGGTCGCGGCCAGCTTCGCCGCGGCCAAGCGCTTCTTCGACCAGCCGGCGGCGCGCAAGCGGGAGATCGCGATCGAGAACTCCGCCTGCCACCGCGGCTACTTCTCGGTCGGCGGCGAGAACCTCGATCCGGAAAAGCAGACCAAAGACGGGGACCTTAAGGAGGGAATCAAGATCGGCCGCGACCTCGGCCCGGCCCATCCGCGGGTCAGGCAGGGCTTGCCGCTGCATGGCCCGAACCAGTGGCCCGGCGGCCTCCCGGGCTGGCAGGAGGCGATGCAACGCTACTTCGATGCCCTGGAGGCTCTCGGGCGGCAGATCATGCGGGCCTTCGCGCTCGCCCTCGGCCTTGCGGAAGAGCACTTCACGCCGCTGCTGAGCGAGCCCATGACCACCCTGGGCCCGCTGCATTACCCGCCGCAGGGCGGGCGGATCACCGAGAAGCGGATCGGTGCCGGGGCCCACACCGACTTCGGCTGCCTGACCATCCTGGCCCAGGACCCGGTCGGCGGCCTGCAGGTCCGCAACGCCGCCGGCACGTGGATCGACGCGCCGCCGATCCCCGGGACCTTCGTGGTCAACATCGGTGACATGATGGCGCGCTGGACCAACGACCGCTTCGCCTCGACCTATCACCGGGTGATCAACGCCTCGGGCCGGGAGCGCTATTCCATGCCCTTCTTCTTCGACCCGAACTTCGAAGCCGAGGTCGCGGTGCTGCCGACCTGCTGCGGCCCAGACGATCCGCCGAAGTACCCGCCGACGACCGGGGGCCAGCACCTGCTGGACAAGATCAACGAGACCTTCGAGTACCATCGGGAGAGGCCCCAGCCTCGCTGACGCCGCGCAGCGGCAGGACCCGATCGCGGCGGGAATCGTCTCTGGGGACTTGACCGGACCTGGGCATCGGAGCGAGGTTTCTGGCCGGTCGGCCGCCGGCACCCCGGTGCCCCGGATGTCGGCCGACGGCAACAGTGTGATCGCGAGGCCGCGCAGCCTCGCCGCAGGGGGCAGATCTTGGCTCAAAAGGAGGTTCGCGGCGTCGTCCCGGTCAATCCAAAGCTGCTGCAGCGCGGCAGCCCTTCCGATTATCACGAGTTCATCTTCCAGTGGCTCTGCTACGAGCTCGAGCTCCTGGGCGCCGAAGGGGCGCTGACGCCGGAGCGCCGGGCCGCCGCCAAGCGCCTGGTCGCCTATGTGGAGCGCCTCTCCAGCCGGCACGTCGGCTTTGGCATCGTCCTAGCGACCCGGCGCTACCTGCCGCACGCCCGCTTCGACTGGCTACGCTTCGAGAAGGAATTCCGCAAGATCGTCCTGCGATCCCTCGACGACCTCAACGCTAAGAAGAGCCGTCTCCTGCGTGACGGCAATCCGGACGATTTCGTCTTCCACGCGGTGCGGGTGCTGCTCGACGAGGCGACCCGCGAAGCCGTGGTTGCCTGGGAGTAGCGCGCGCCGTGGCGGCTCGATGGTGTCAGCTGTCCTGGTCGTCGGGCCAGTCGCGCATGCGCGCCGTCTTCGGCTTCGGCGCGGCCCAGCCCTCGCAATGCCGCAGTTCGTGCTCGAGCAGCTCCTCGTCGCCCTTCGGAACCGCGACGATGCACCAGGGCCGCTGGCCGGCCCTCAGCTCGTGGTCCCTCGGCACCACCGAACAGGCGTGGTAGGGCGACAAGGTCACCACCGAGAAGACCGCGGAGACCGGGGAGCGCGTGCTCGCCAGCTCAAGGCACTTGCCCCAGGCGGTCACGGAATACTCGTAGAGCGTGATGTCCATGTTGTTTCGGTCGCGCGGCTCGGCGATACCGGAGATCAGGCGAGCCCTCGGCCCTTCCGTCAGGGGCATTGGTGCGACGCAGGCCGTCAGCGCGATCAGACCGGCCATCGCGAAGGCAGTCAGGCTCATGGTTGCAGCGCGGCGGCGCTCTGGAACCACTTGGTCGGAACGGTCGGTCTGTGTCGAGGACTCTCCCTGGATCGAATGGTCTGCCATCTCGTAGTCGTCCCTTCGGTCGCGTCGATCGAACAGCGGAGGACGACAAAGCCGTAGCTGGCTCGGCTTCGTCGTTGCCGGCCGAATGTTGGAAGGAGGATGGTAAACAAGTCTTTTACGCGCCCTTGACGCTAAGGGATTACCACCTCAGCGACGCGATCCTGCTTGTACGATCTCGGTGAGGATAGCGTGTCGAAGAAGTGTCGTTGGCCCAGCGGGATAGCCGCCGAAGGCGCTCTCAAGGCCGCGGCGCGCCGACTCGATTCAGGTTTGGGCCGCGTTTCCTGCACCATCAGAGCGTTGGAAGTCCTGGCATTTCAATTCATGAGGGCTGTGTCGGGTCGCTCGACGGTTGTACAGGCAGCCCCTGTGGGCGGTAGCGGAACGCGGCTCGGATGATCACAGAAAACAAAGAAACTGGGCCAAGTTTACCCTAAAGGAACTACCTCTGACGCGAATTATCCTTTGATTAAAAATCCTTAACGGATTGCTAGGGCGGATAGATATTGTTCTCGGGGATCTTTCTCCTAAAATGACGCGCGTTGGGTCGCCCACCGGAGGTTGTCGTGAATCTTTCCCGAGTCGTTACCGTCGCCACCAAGGTCCTTGGCATTCTCGCCCTATCCGCTCTTCTGACGCCCCAGGGCATGGCGCAAAACAGTCTGACCGAAGCCAAGCAGGAACGGAACCGAAGCACGGTCAGCGTCATAGGTGGCGGCATCTCCGGCACCTACATCCGCTTCGCCACGGACTTGGCTAACGTCTTGGACGACACCGAGACCAACCAGCTTCGGGTCTTGCCGATTGTCGGGCGGGGCGGCGGTCAAAACGTGCTCGACGTGCTGTTCCTGAAGGGTGTCGACATGGGGATCACCCAGCAGGACCATCTGACCTTCTTCAAGCAGGAGAATCCGGCGGTCTACGGCAGTGTCGACCGCTACGTGCACTACATCACGAAGCTCTACAACGCCGAGTTCCACCTGGTGGCGCGCAAGGAGTTCAAGAAACTCGACGACCTGCGCGGCAAGACGGTCAATTTCTGGAAGCCCTGGAGCGCCACCGACATCGGGGGCCGGACGGTCTTCAAGCTGATGGGTATCGACGCCAACATCATCAACATCGACACCCAGCTGGCGCTGGAGAAGATGAAGACGGGCGAGGTCGCCGCCACTAGCCTGCTCGCCGGCGCGCCGGTCAAGGGCTATAAGGACCTCCTTTCCGAACAGGGCCTGCATTTCATCGGCGTCGACCCCAGCGACCCCAGGTACAGCAGGCTCCTGGAAGTCTACCTTCCGGCCTCGCTCAAGCACGAGGACTATCCAGGGCTGATTCCCCAGGGCGAGGCGGTGCCGACCGTGGCCAGCGGTGCGGTTCTGGCGGTCTACAACTGGCCGGAGAACACGGCCCAGTACCGCAAGCTGTCGCGTTTCGTGAAGAAGTTCTTCGACAACTTCGAGAAGTTCCGCAAGGAGCCGCGGCATCCGAAATGGCGCGACATCAACCTGGCGGCGGAGGTGCCCGGCTGGACGCGGTTCAAGCCGGCGGAGGAGTGGCTGGCCACGAACACCAAGGCGCCGACCAGCGAGCTTAAGACCGCCTTCAACCGCTTCCTGGCCAGCTTTCAGCAGTCTTCCGGCGTGCAGAACATCTCGGACCAGCAAAGGGAGCAGCTCTTCGAGGAGTTCGTGCGCTGGTACAACACTCAGCGCTAGCGGGGCACTGGCCGCGCCTGCGAACCTTGAAACGCACGCTGCGAGCGGCCCGCTGAGCTAGGGATCACCGGCGAGCTTGCGTTCCCAGGCCAGCGCGTCGCGCACGATACCGTCGAGGTCTTCGTGGCGGGCCTGCCAGCCGAGCTGCTGGCGGATCATCGAGGCGTCGGCGACGATCTCGGCGACGTCGCCGGGCCGCCGCGGACCGCTCCGGACGTTCAGGGCGAAGCCCGCGACGCGTTCCACCGACTCCAGGACCCGCTTGACCGAGTAGCCGCGGCCGTAGCCGCAGTTCAGGGTCAGGTTCCGGCCGTTCTCCTCGAGGTCCCGAAGGGCCGCCAGGTGGGCGTCCGCCAGATCCGTCACATGGATGTAGTCGCGCACGCAGGTGCCGTCCGGCGTCTCGTAGTCTTCGCCGAAGATCTCCATGGAGGGCCGCTTGCCTGCCGCCACCTCGCAGGCGACCTTGATCAGGTGGGTGGCGCCGGGGGTCGACTGGCCGCTTCGTCCCTTGGGATCGGCGCCGGCGACGTTGAAATAGCGCAGCGCGGCATAGGACAGATCGTGGGCGGCGGCAACGTCGCGCAGGATCCACTCTGTCATCAGCTTCGAGGTCCCATAGGGACTGGCCGGCAGGGTCGGCGCGGACTCCGGGACCGGCCCGTCTCCGACGCTGCCGTAGACCGCCGCGGTCGAGGAAAAGACGAAGCGCCCCACGCCGGCTTCGACGCAGCATTGGATCAGGCCGCGGCTCTTGCAGGTGTTCTGCAGGTAGTACTTCAGGGGATCGGCGACGGATTCCGGGACCACGATGGAACCGGCGAAATGCATGACGGCGCCGACACCGCGGTCTCGAACCGTCTTTGCAACCAACTGCGGGTCGCCGATGTCCCCCTCGACGAAGGCGGCCGCCGGGGCCACGGCATCGCGACGGCCGGTCGAAAGGTCGTCGACGACCACGACAGGGTAGCCGGCCTCCAGCAAGGCGAGGACCACGTGGCTGCCGATGTAGCCCGCGCCGCCGGTGACCAGGACCGTATCCCGGGTCATCGGCCGACCCTCGCCGCCCGATATCCGGCGCTCCGGACATGACTCCTGCCGCCGGCCTCTCTCGCGTCGCGGCCGCCCGCGCCGGCAAACCCTGAGCCCGCCGGGCGAACTGAGATTTCGAAGGTCGTTGCGCGGCGCGGCGCGGCGGGAACGCAAAGGTCTTGCCGTGGTCGCATCGTCGGCTATCTCCTTGCTTCTCGGTCAGCGATCAGGGTCTCGAGGTGCGCCTCGACGCCGCTGTCGGCGATCACCCTCGGCCAGGTGAAGGGGCAGGGGTCGGGGACCGCGCTTTCTGCAATCTCTTCCGGCTCCGGCGCCGAGGCGAAGGTGTCCCCGGAGGTCACCGTCGCAAGGATGTTGTAGCGCCGTATCGTCGCCAAGTTCATCGGGCTGTCGTTTGCCAGGATGGGCCGCCCGAGGGCCGCATATTCGATCAACTTCGTCGGGGTCTGAAAGCAGTGCGGACGGTGTGACGGAAAAAAGCTGATCGCGACCTTGCTCTTCATCACGAGATCGAAGGCTTCGGCTTGCGGAACCCGGCCGGTGAAGACGACGTTCTTCCGGTCCATGAACTGCCGGACGATGTTCTCGTCGGCGGGACCGATCAGCAGAAACCTTCGGCCGCGAGGATAGCGGCGGAGGAAGGACTCGATCAGCACGTCGATCTGCCGTTCCCTGGACACGGTGCCGATGTAGACGAAGTCGTAGTCGGATACCTGCGGCGCCGATCGCCTGGCATTCTCGACCAGCGCCGAACGCACGCCCATGTCCAGGAAGAGCTCCGGCACACCGTCGGAGAATCCGATCAGGTCGCTCATGACCTCGTTCTGGATGATCCGCAGGTCTGGCTTGAAGTTGAGGAGCTTCTTCAGTCGGTCCTTGAGCGGGGCGAGCGCGCCGACGGACAGGGACCGGTAGTCGTGGATCGTCGCCAAAGCCGGTGGTGCCGGTCGGGGATAGAACCCCATGATGACCCAGAGGATGGTCCGAGCCGGGTCGCCTTGCCTCCTGTACTGGCTCAGCGAAGACTCCCGTATCTCGTAGGTGCCGGAGAAATAGTCCCGGTAGCCGTCGATATCCGGGTAGATGGCCTTGCCATCATGTATGAAGTTTATGATGTAATCCATTGATCAGGAGCCTTTATCCGTCCTGATTTCAATCTTATCGCGTTTGTACGACGACTCTCCGCCGGGCCTTAAGGAGGCAGAGTACCGTCGGGTCGATGGCGAGGTGGCGGATGGCGAAGCCCCGGATCCACATCGCCAGGGCGACCTGGCCGAGGGCGCTTCCGATCGCGGCGCCGAGCGGGCCCAGGACGGGGATCAGCAGGACCTGCGCGCCGACCATGGCCACCCGCGTGATCCCGAGAATCTTGAGGTGCTTGGTCTCGTGCCCGGTCATCGTCAGCAACACGGTGGCCGGCCCTGACAGGATCTGGATCGCGAAGCCGGCGGAAAGGACGGCGAGGATCACGTGGCCCTCCGCGAAGCCGGAGCCGAAGAGGCCGAGGATGAGGTCTCCCGCGAAGAACACGACGAGGAGGCCAAAGCCGGCAGGCAGGAACAGCAGCGCGCAGATGGTCCGGCAGATCTCCTGAACTTCATGGCGGTCGCCGGCGTGATAGGCCCTGGAGATCATCGGCGCGGTCAGCACGTTGGTCGTTGCGAAGAAGATGATGAACATCGTGGCGACCTTGAGGGCGACGAAGTAGGTTCCGGTTTCCTCCGGGCCGTAGTAGAGCCCGAGCACGACCACGTCGGAGCTTTGGCTCAGGATGCCGAGCACCCCCAAGCCCCAAAGGCCAAGACTGACGCTGCGCCAGCCGGGGATGTCCAGCTCGGCCTCGACGCCCGGCGCCTGGCGCTGCGCTTCGCGGAGGATCTTGATCGCCTGCGGGATCAGGAGGATGAGCCACAAGGCGCCCGATATCCAGAGAACGAGCTCGGCCGAGAGCCGCAGGCTGCTGCCGATGAGGTAGAGCAGCACGATGACCATGAAGCCGCGGTGGAAAATCTCCGTCGGCAGCATCGCGCGGGCGACGTATCCCAGGGCGCGCATCGCGGCACTCTGGAAGGCGGAAAGCGCGGCGGGGATGGTGAGGAACGCGGCGGCATAGAGGTAGCCGATGTCCAGTTCGGGCTTCGCGAGCTTGGCGAGAAACAAGGTCGAGAAGGCCAGGCAAAAGATGGCGCCGGTCCCGAGCAGGACCGTGACGTAGCTTCGGACTAGGGCGCCCTTGGCGCGGGCCGGATCCAGCTTGGCCTGAAACTGCGACCAGAAGCGCAGCAGCGCCGTGCTCTGGCCGCAGTTCGCGACGATCCCGAGAAACACGGTGAGGCTGATCGCGAAGCCGTAGCGACCGTATTCCGCTTCGTCGACGCTGCGGGCGAGCAGGATCAGGAAGAGGTAGCTGAGGATGACGGCCGTCAGCTTGATGACCGCTGCCGTGCTGCCGTTGGTCAGGAAGTAGCGAAACAGCGAGACCGGCGCTTTCGGCGCCGCGATGAGATCGCTGTCTGCGGATACCTGCGTCATGCCTGGGTCTTTCATGTCATTCGCGGCCCGAGGGTGATCGGGCCTGTCGGATCTCTAGGGCAGGCCCATCCCGCAACGCCTGCGCCGGGACGCAGTCACGGGAACCTTGGCGTGGCAGACCTCTGACGGTCCGCCTGCGCCAAGCGTCGGCGCGGTAGGGTGACGCTCAGTACCAGCAGTGCGGCGAGGCCCAGACCTCCAAGCGAGGCCGCGGTCAGGAGAATCAGGGGCTCAAGCCCGCTCGGCTGAAGCGGAGGGACCGGTGCCTCCAGAAGGACGGCGCCGTAAGGCTGCTCGGTCTGGGACAGCATGAGCTCGCGCTCCTGGTCGGCGAGCAGCGAGATCAGGGACTCGCGATAGATGTCGATCCGTGACTGGCCCAGCCGATCCTGCAGATAGTTTATGTTGTTGCTCAGCGAGGCGTTGCGTTCCTCGCGCATCAGGGCGCTGGTTTCCTCGAACAGCCACAAAAGGATCTGCGCCAGGTGTTCCGGATCCTTGCCCGACAGGGACACCGAGCGCATGGCGCCCCGGCTCAAGGGCGAGACATCGAGATTCTTGCGCAGATAGACCTGGACCTCCTTGGCGCGAGGCGGCTCCCAGTCGGGATATCCGAAAAGGGACCGGGCCAGGGCCTTGGCCCGAAACGCCAATCCGCCCGGGCGGTTCCAGGCCTGGCGCTCCTGGTCCCAAAGAGGTGAGAACAGGATCCGGCCGACCTGATGCTTTTGCTCCAGGATCTCGGCCACCCTGTGGGTGTGAAGCAGGACGATGAATCGCTCGAACTCCTCCGGCTGTCCGCCGCCGAAACCGCTCAGCAGCGGGCTGTCGTCCGAGAAGCTGTAGCTGTTGCCGTAGAACTGTACCTTGTTCAGGGCATCGTCGGTGATCGGCGCAACGATCATGCTGGCCGTGTAGGTCGGGCCCTTGAAGTTGACGACCGTCAGGGCGGCCAGCAGTGCCAGGGCGCCGCCCGCCAAAAGGAAGTGCCAGTTCCGGAGCAGATCTTTGACGATCAGGTCGAGCCTCAGCCCCTCGCCGGTCGCAGCCTTGGGCTTCGGCCGGACCGGCTTTGGCGGCGGGGGCGGCGAAGCGCCGGATGGTCTGCCTGCCTTCAAAGATTCAATCGCCATGGGCTTGGTGTCCTGGAGGTGCGGTTGCGCGGACTTTCGACAACAGGATTCTGCGATCATCAATCATGCACAAAGAAAGTGCAATATAACTTCTAGCAAAAATTGGATTACCAAAGTAAGGGCCAATATTCGCCTCAGATATTGTTACCGTTAAGCCAACCGCCGACCCCTAGGCAGCCGCGCTGCTCGACTTCTTCCTGGCGGCCTGGAAAGCCTGGACGCCACCCGGTGGCGAGGCCGCCATCCGGTCGGCACTTCGGCGCTAGGAGTGAGCGCGGCCGCGACCGAGCAAGAGCCGAACCGTCTTGAGCAGGATGACGATGTCGGTCCAGAGGCTCCAGTTGCGCAGGTACCAGCCGTCCAAGCGCGCCCGGTCTGGGGGCTGGGCCCTGCCTCGACCGCTGATCTGCCACAGGCCGAAGAGACCCGGCCGCGCCGTCAGGTAAGTGTGAAGGTTGCCGCCATAGTCGCCAACCTCGCGGCGCAGCAGCGGTTGCGGACCGACAAAGCTCATGTCGCCCATGAGCGCGTTCCAAAGCTGCGGAAGCTCGTCGACCCCGGTCAGCCGGAGGAGGCGACCAAGCGGCGTCAGCCCGGGCGCGCCGGCTTCGAAGGCGGCGTCCCCAAAGGCCGGCTCCTCCCCGGAAAGCTTGGCATTCGCGCTTGCCGGCTCTTCCAGGGAGCTGCCGTGCGTCGTCCGGAACTTGATCAGCCGGAAGATCTTACCGTGACGGCCGATGCGCTGCCGGGTGACGAAGACCGGGGCGCCGTCCAGGCAGCGTATCAGGACGGCGGCCGTCAGGAGGACCGGCGAGGTGACGATGAGGGCGCCTGCAGCCGTAAGAACGTCGAAGCAGCGTTTCAGGAAACGCCACTCCGGCCGCATCAGTCGGTTCTGCATCCAGACCAAGGCAAGGTCGCGCTTCAGCAGCACCTGCGTTGCCGCACCCTCGACCGCGAGCCCCACCGTCGGAAGCGCCACGCCGACCGTCGGACAGAGGCTGGCCAGGGTCGGCACCAGCTTGTCGACGGCGGCAAACTGCTCGGGCGGCGGCGCGATCAGGATGACGTGGTCGCGGAACCGCAGGAACAATGCCGCCAGGGGATCGTCGGTGACGAGGACGGGCACCTCTCTGCCGGCGACGACGGCCGTCTCGGGCTTGTCCTTGGAGTCCGGCTCCGACAGCTGGAGGATATGGGTCACGTCAAGGCCAAGGTCTTCGTCTTGGGCGACCGCTCGGGCGACCTCCCGCGCTCGCCCGCCGCCGCCCAGGACCACTGCCGGACGGCGCCACAGGCCGCGCCGTTCCAGATGGCGGCGCAGTCCGAGACGCCCTGCCAGCAGGAGCGCCGCCACCATGATCCACATTGCCAGCAGCGCCGGAAGCTGCAGGGCGCCCGGCAGTCCCTGCCAAGACGCCAGGGCCTCGGCCGCGACCAGTGTGCCGGAAACGAAGGCGAGGTCCCCGAGCCGGTCCCAGGACGAGCGGCGCCGGAGATAGTGGCCGCGGAACCAGAAGTACCACACCGCCACCGCGGCCCCGGCCAGCGCGAGGACCGACGACAGAGCGACGGCTTCGCCGGACGGAAACGGCTGTTGGAGTTGTTGGAAAGAGCCGGCCGGCCAGATACCCAGACCGCTCCAGTCGATCAGCTGCAGTGTAGGGCGCGCGAGCCCGAGGCCGCACGCAATAATCGCAAAGTCCGCCGCCAGGATCTGCCAGTCGACCTGCGCACCCTTGGTGCTTACGGATCCTTTCGGTGCTTTGCGAAGGCTGGTGGCCGAAGCCACCCCCGCCAGAGTCCTTCGCAACTCGGCCATCGTCCGAGCCCCTCCCTGTGTAAAGTCTCATCCCCCAATGAGCCATCTTTTTCTTTTACGGAAAATTAGCACTAATGCTTCGGCTTGTCTCCAATGAATCTTTCCGGATTGAAGAATTTATTTCCGAGGCCAATCTCAAAAGAGCTGCGAAGACAGCTCCCCTTACGCGGGCAGTTTTGCCGCGGTCGGCTCCGTAGTTTCGAGGGGTTAGTTCGGTGGCGACAGAGTTGGAATGAGTCTAACGCATTGAATAGAGACGAAAGTGCTCTCGGGATTCGGTGCCACGTCCCACATACGACGCGGCCCAAACCGGCGTTTTCCCGCAACGACCGGAAGGCTCTTGTATCACTCAAATGGGGTATAGGCGCGCCGGTCTCGCGTTAACCATAAGCGTGCCTGGGCAATAAACATTGCCCCCTGGTTAACGTTTTCACTTGAAATCGGATAAAATTGTGGGCAACTTAGTTCCGGAGATACCTTTAGAGGGGGCTCAGGATAATGGTTAACAGAATTTTGCTGTCGGGCTTTGCAGCCGCTGCTTTGGCGCTGGGTCCGGCACTGGCGATGGCGCAGGATGCCACGGTGAAGAAGGGCAGCCTGGAGGCGGCGGGTTCCGGGTCGGCGGCCACCGTGCAGCAGGCTCAGGATGTTTCCGATGGCGAGTTCGAAGGCGCATTGATTGCGGCGCCCTTCGTCGTCGGCGGCGGCGTGGCGGCTGCCTTGCTCCTCGGCGACGGCGGCAGCGGCGGCAACAACAGCTCGTCCACCACTTCGACCTCGACCTCGACGGCGACCTCCGACTGAGCGGTCGAACACACCGGTAACGGATCGAGGCCGGGCGCCTGAAGCGGTCGCCCGGCCTTTGGTGTTTGCATCAGCCCCGCCGCCTGGCCGGCGGCGCCGTCTTGCGACCGGCGCCCGAGCCTCGGCGGCTTTTCGACACCGCCTTAAGGCCTTGTTAACTCCGTCCGTGAAGCCTTAGCGGCGACGGGGGACGACGGGTGACATCGACAGCGGCAGACAAAGACGGCGACGGGCGGACCAGGGTCTATCCACCGGATCGGAGCAACGGGCAGGGCTCCGAACCGCGCGCCGCGCCCCGCCATGTTGGCCTGATCATGGACGGCAATGGCCGTTGGGCCAAGGCCAAGGGCCTGCCCCGTGTCGCCGGGCACCGCCAAGGGGTCGAGGCCCTGCGCCGCAGCGTGAGCGCGGCGATGCGGCTGGGATTGCGCTATTTGACCGTGTACGGCTTCTCGACGGAGAACTGGCGGCGCCCGACGGAGGAGGTGCAGCACCTCATGGCGCTCCTGCAGCGGTTCCTCCACAGCGAGATCGGGGCGCTGCGCCGTCAGGGTGTCCGGTTTCGGGCCCTCGGCGATCGGGAGCGGTTGCCGCCCGGGATCGGCGAGCTCCTGGCCGAAGCGGAAGCCGCTACGGCGGCCCAGGAGCGGCTCGATCTGATCGTCGCGTTGAGCTATGGCGGTCGGCAGGAGCTCCTGTCGGCGGCCCGGCGCTTGATCGCAGCCGTCCTGGAGGGAGGGCTGGCGCCGGACGAGATCGACGAGACGCGCTTCCGCGGCGCGCTCCAACTGCCGGATGTACCGGATCCCGAGATCATCATCCGCACCAGCGGCGAGCAGCGCCTCTCAAATTTCCTGCTTTGGCAGGCAGCCCACAGCGAGCTGATCTTCGTCGACTGCCTCTGGCCCGACTTCGGCGAGCCGCAGCTCGCAGCGGCCCTCGAACTCTACAGGCAGGGTCCGGGAGCTGAGATCGGAGGGTCTGCGCCGCGGGGCTGCGGGCTCGACAGGCTCCTGAAGGAGAGGGCGGGCTGACCGCCCGGAACCGCGTCGCATCGGCGCGTTGCAATCCAAGCTGCAGACGCGACCCACAATTTGACCGAGGGAGTCCGGCGCCGGCTCGCGGCGGTCGCCGCCGAGACGCTCGCTTCGAAGGTTACCGGGCAGGGGGCTTGAGCAGCTCCATAACGACCGGCGGCATGTCGGGGTGGAAGTACTGGACGCTCTTCCAGACCAGGCCGTACTCGGGGTCGATCCAATAATCGTTCTCGAACCGCCAGTCGATCTCCCGGGCCCGGCAGGTCTCGCGGATGTGCCGGGTGTCCCACTCGAGCTCAGCGATCACCACGGCCTCCGGCCCGAGGTCCTTGAAGCGGGAGCCGATCATGATGCCGTAGCGACTGGGCGCGTCGAGGTCGAGCAGCCGCCGGAACGCGGCGGCGGAAGCCCCCCGTGCGCCAGTGCCGAGCCCGGGTAGGGGGTCTTCGTCCAGGAGCCTGCTGCGGCGGAGGTTGCCTTGCAATCCCGCCGTCTGGACCAAGCGGCCGCCGCGGGTGACCAGGCTTTTGCGGTCCGCCGTGATCCAGTGATAATTGCCACCGTTAACTTTTCCCAAAATAATTAATGATCTAGGCCCTTTGCCGATCTTGGCGGCGATAGAAGCATATGGTATAGAATTGACCTTATCTCGACTTATGGGGGCTCCTTCTTGACCGCCAATAATTAGGCCGAAACTTTCGCTCGCTGATTCAACAGTTTCCGAGCAGGCCGAAAGAAAGAAGCTTGAAACGGTCAACAAAGCGTGGCGTCGGGATAGGGAGAATGGGGGGGAATTGGTCATGTTTCTACATGGTCCGAAGTTCTGGCGATCGGCTAATGGTAATGGTGCTTCCCGCGTCGCAAGGCTGATACTTAGCTTCGCCATATTGGCGGTCTTGCTTCCTCCTGTCGACTACGCGATCGCGCAGTCGATCAGCGATGAACTGAGGCGCCTCGATCCCTCACTGCAGCAACGTTTCGGCGGGACTCAGCAGCCCCTGCTCAACGAGACGACCAGGGAGATCGTCTCGCCGGTCGACTCCCTGGAGCTAGAAGGCCGGGTCGACACTCAGCTCGGCTACCCGATGCTGCCTGAGGAGCACTCACGCCTCGAGGAGGACTACGCCGAGCGGATCTCCGTGCAGGCGCCGGAGTTCGGCAAGAGGCCGCTTGAGCAGTTCGGCTACGGGCTCCTGGGCAGCATGTCGGGCCTGCAGGAGCCGGGCACCGGCGGGGCGATCAACGACAGCTATCGGCTGGGCATCGGTGACGAGCTGATCGTCACCTTCCGCGGCCAGAGCAACGAGAGCTATCGCACGGCGGTCGACCGCGAGGGCCAGATCTTCCTTCCGAACATGCCGCCGGTGCCGGCGGCCGGCCTCAGCTTCGGCCAGTTCCGCGAGGAGCTGGAACGCCAGGCGGAAGTCACCCTGCTGCGCACGGACGTCTTCGTCTCGCTGGGGCGGGTGCGCAATTTTCCGGTCATGGTGCTGGGCCAGGTCAGGCAGCCCGGCGTCCACCGCATGACCGGCGTGGCCAGCGTCTTCGACGCCATCGCGGCGGCCGGCGGAGTCCAGAAGTCCGGCTCGATGCGGCACATCCAGCTGATCCGTGGCGGCCGGTCCTTCGGGGTCGACCTCTACGACCTGCTGCTGACTGGCCAGCTCGACGAAGACCTCGCCCTGATGGAGGGGGACCGGGTCTTCGTGCCGCCGATCGGCAAGACCATCGGCATCGCCGGCGACGTCCAGCGTCCGGGGATCTACGAGGTCAACGGCCGGGCCGACGACATGAGCGTCGGGGAAGCCGTCGACATGGCCGGCGGCACCTTGCGCCCCTCGGGCTACCGCTACCTCGTGATGACCTCCGACGTGGAGGGCGGCGACACGGTGGTCGAGGTCGAGGATCCGCAGGGCGCGCCGGTGCGGCGCGGCGACATGATCCTGGTCGCCAAGATGGGTTACTCCTGGGAAGGCGCCTTCTTCGTCGACGGCCACGTCTCGGTGCCGGGCCCGCGCTCGCTGCGCTGGGACCGGACGGTCGGCAGCGTGGTCAACGCCTCGGACATCCTGCGCGAGAATCCCTACCTGCTGTTCGCGGCGCTGGAGACGACGGATCCCGTGACCAAGGCGCGGCACCTGGTGCCCGTGGACCTCGGCCGTATTGCGGCCGGGCAGTCCGACGTGCCGCTGAAGCCCAACGATCGTCTGATCGTCCTCGGCATGGACGACATCCGGTTCCTGTCGTCGGCGGCGGTGCAGGCGGTGATCAACGGCGAGAACCCCGATGAGGTCATCGCGGGCGAGCTCCTCGGCGGCGTCGGGATGCGGGGCGGTGCTTCGGACGGCGGCAGCCTCTCGGCCCGCGACCTGCGCGAGAGCGAACGCTCCGGCTTCGCCCCCTCCGAGCTCGGCCGCGTCGGCGTGGATGCCCGGGGCAGCTTGGCGCGACCTGCCGGCTTGACCGCCGGCTCCGCCCTCGGCAGCGAGACCTCGATCTCCGGCTTGACCGGCTGCAAGGGCCTCTACAGCCTGGCCTCGGTGGTCTCGCGCAGCCGCTCCGAGCGTTTCGCCAAGGCGCGGCTCTTTCTCAATCCCGAGACCGAGGACGCGGTTCCGGTCAGCGGGCCCTGTCCGGAGATCTTCGACCGCTATCCGAACCTGCTGCCCTTCGTCCTCGACTACGTCGTCGCGGTCCAGGGCGAGGTGCGCATTCCGGGCGTCTATCCGGTCGCCCCTGGGACCTCGGCCGGCTCCGTGGTGCCGGTCGTGGGGGGACTGACTCCTGCGGCCGACCTCGGTCAGATCGAACTCTCCCGCTTCGAAGTGACCGAAGACGGCTCGAGCCAGGCCTCGGTGCGCAATACCATCGACGCCCGCAAGGAGTCGCTGGCCAGGGTGCCGCTGCAGCCCGGAGACATCGTCCGCTTCAATCCCCGCTTCTCGCAGCGTGACGCCGGCAGCGTGTTCCTCTCCGGCGAATTCAAGCGGCCCGGCGTCTACACGATCCGGCGCGGCGAGAGGCTCTCGGAGATCGTGGCGCGGGCCGGCGGCCTGACCATGGAATCCTATCCCGAAGGCTCCGTCTTCACCCGGATCCGTGTGCAGGAGCAGGAGCGACGGGCGTTCCAGCGGGCGGCCCTCGACCTGGAGTCGGGCCTCGCGGAGGCTTTGGCCAGCGGCAACATCCAGCAGAAGGGTGACACCGACCCGCAGGCGGTGGTGATGGCGGTGCGCGATCTCGCGACCCGGCTCCGCCAGACCGATGCCGTGGGGCGGGTGGTCGTCGAAGCCGATCCCACGGTGCTGGATGCACGCCCCGAACTGGACACGATCCTGGAGCCGGGCGACCGGCTGCACGTGCCGAAGCGGCCGAACCACGTGACGGTCAGCGGCGAAGTGCTCAACCCCGGAACCATTCAGTTCCGCTCCGGGAAGGCGGCAGACGCCTACATCAAGGCGGCCGGCGGCACCCAACAGGCCGCCGACGAGGGCCGGATCTTCGTGGTCCTGCCCAACGGCGAGGCACAACCGCTCCAGGTCTCGTCGTGGAACTACGACGCGGTGCAGATTCCCCCCGGTAGCACCATCGTCGTGCCGCGCGATCCGAAGCCGTTCGATTTGACGGCGTTCTCGGTGACCGTGGTGGACATCCTCAGCAAGCTGGCAATCTCGGCAGCCTCGCTGGCGGTCATAAACAGATAGGCATGTTTTCGCAGGCATGTTCTCGCAGGGGGGACTCAATGGGCGATGGGGGGACACAGCCCCGGCCTTGGGCGGCTTGCTAAAGCCTTAGGCGTCACGTTCGTCATTCTTGTCGAACTGCATGCGACCTGTGCCCGGGCGGAGCCGGCTACGGCTGCCTCGGATCAGGCTCAGGACGAAGCGCAGGACCGTGCCCCAACCCTTGATTGGGCGGATGACGAGCAGGATGTGCTGAGTAACGCCGAGTACTTGGAGTACACGCCGTCGATCAGCGATTTCGGAACCACCGGGCTGATCCAGATGCCCAATGCCCGCTTCCATCCGGAAGGCGAGCTGCACCTGGGCGTGTCCCACGTCGACCCCTACACCCGTGGGTTCTTCACCCTGCAGATCTTCGACTGGCTGGAGGGGACCTTCCGCTACACCGACGTCAGCAACCGCCGATACAGCAACAGTCGCGAGTTCAGCGGCAGTCAGAGCTATAAGGACCGCAGCGTCGATCTCAAGATCCTGATGCTGGAGGAAACCAAGCATTTCCCGCAGATCGCGGTCGGCCTGCGCGACATCGGCGGCACCGATCTCTTCGGCAGCGAGTTTCTGGTCGCCAGCCGGCGCTACTACAATTGGGACTTCACCCTTGGCGTGGCCTGGGGCAATGCCGGCAGCCGCGGCCATGTCTCCAACCCCTTCGGGCTGATCTCGGACAGTGCCAAGGAGCGCGGCGACAACTCCGGGGCGGGCGGTCTCGGCTTCGACTTCTTCCGCGGCGAGGAGATCGCCTTCTTCGGCGGGATCGAATACCTTGCGCCGGTCGACGGCCTCAGGTTCAAGCTGGAGTACGACAGCAACAGCTACCAGGACGAGCCCCTCGGCAACGAGTTCGACGTCGCTCTTCCGCTGAACTTCGCCGTGGAATACGAGGTCTTTCCCTGGTGGCGGCTCTCCGCCGGCCTCGAGCGCGGCAACCAGTTCATGGTGCGCACCAGCCTTAGCGCCAATCTCATGACCGACAAAGGACTCCCGAAGTTCGACCGGCCGGCGCCCAAGGTGGAGCCGCGGCAGGTCGACGTGGTCGGCATGGATGGCCCGGTCGCCGCCCAACAGGCGATGCTGACCATGCCCGAGGCCGTCGACCGGACGCTCACCGTGGAGCGCCTCTTCAAGGATTTCGAGAAGCTCGGCGTCACCGTGTCCGACATCGAGTACGAGGATGCCGACGCGATCCTCCGGGTCCCGGTCGAGGCGCCGCGACCCAGCGCCTCGGCGCTGGCGACGGCCGCCCTGCAGGTCATCCGGGCCGAGCTGAACGGCCCGGTCGAGCGGGTCCGAATCGTCGCGACACGCGAGGACGAGGACTATTGGGAGATCGTGCTCGACAAGGACGAGCTCCTGCGCTCGGTGAGCCTGACCGGAAGCCCCATCGCGCTGGTCGAGCCGCCGGATCCCACGTGGCTCGGTCTCTTCCCGGAGCCGGAGCCGACAACGGCCGCCTTTTTCGAGGACGCCGAGCCGGCCGACCCGAAGGAGCAGCTGCGCCGCGTGGCCGAGCAGGTCTTCGCGGAACTGGAGCGGCAAGGCTTCGAGGGCGAGCGCTTCGACATGCAGGGGTCACGGGCGACCGTGCACTTCTCCCAGGACCGCTACCGCAATCCGGCGCGCGCGGTGGGCCGCGGCGCTCGGGCCGTCGCCGCCCATGTGCCGCGGCACATCGAGGAAATCAGCGTGGTCCTGACCGAACTGGGCGTGCCGGTCAGCCAGATCACGATCATGCGCAGGGACCTCGAGAATGCCCTCCAGGACAAGGGCAGCACGGAGGAGATCTGGCAGAACGCCGTGGTCGAGGCGCCTTCGCTCGAGGGCGGCGAACAGGGAATCGAGAACGAGGACAGCTTCCCGCGCTTCACGTGGTCGCTGATGCCGCGCATGCGGCAGCAGATCGGCGGGCCGGACAACTTCTTCTTCTTCCAGTTCTACGGCCGGGCCTCGGCACAGGTCCAGCTCAGCCAGGGCCTCACCGTCAGCGGTGCCGTGGCGAAGGACATCTACAACAACTACGACGACCTCAAGCTCAAATCCGACAGCCGCCTGCATCGGGTGCGCAGCGACATCGCCCGCTATCTCCGGGAGAGCGACGTCTGGATCGACGACCTTCATCTCGACTACATCACGAAGCTGGCGCCCGAAGTCTATGGCCGCGCTTCGGTCGGTATCTTCGAGCTGATGTTCGCCGGGGTCGGCGGCGAGGTGCTCTACCGGCCCCAGGGCAAGCGCTGGGCGGTCGGGGTCGACGTCAACTACGTCAAGCAGCGTGACTTCGACGGCCTCTTCGGCCTCCAGAACTACGACGTGGTGACCGGTCACGTCAGCTACTATCACCGCTTGCCGTGGTACGAGATCCTGGCGACCGTGCGCGCGGGGCGCTACCTGGCCAAGGACTGGGGCGCCACTCTCGAGCTGTCGAGGACCTTCAACAACGGCGTCACCTTCGGCGTCTTCGCGACCAAGACGGACGTCTCGGCCGACAAGTTCGGCGAAGGTAAGTTTGACAAAGGCTTCTTCGTTTCGATTCCCCTCGACCTCTTCTTCACCCGCCACAGTCGCCGGTACAGCGGCCTGACCTATCGCCCGGTGACCCGCGACGGCGGCCAGCGCCTGGACATTCCCAAGCAGCTCTACGGCTTCACCGAGCCCAGCAGCGATCGCGAGGTCCTGCGCGGATGGAAGGAGTTGCTGGAGTAGCGGCGAGAGGCGGGGGCCGCACGGCAAGAAGCGACAATCGGTCGCGGGCGGAATCCGGTAGACTGTGCCTTTCGGCCCTCTGGATTGCGCGCATGTTCACGCATTTCACCCTCGGCACCAACGACCGGCCGCGCGCCGAGGCCTTCTACGCGGCGGTCACGCCGCCGCTCGGGCTGAAGCTGGTCAAGTCGGTCGAGGCCTTCTTCGCCTACGGAGTTGAAGAGCAGGCACCGCCTTTGTTGGTGATCAATCCGCCCTTCGACTCCTTGCCCGCGACCTGGAGCAACGGCTTCCACATCGCCCTGCTCGCCCGGGACGCCGCCGCGGTGCAGGCCTTTCATGCGGCGGCGCTGGCGGCCGGCGGCCATGACGAGGGCGCGCCCGGGCTACGGCCGGCCTACGCGGCGGACTACTATGCCGCCTACGTCCGCGATCCCGACGGGAACAAGCTCCAGGCGGTCCACTACCGGAATGGCCGCAAGGCCGGCCCCTGCGGCGAGGTCGTCTCGCACATCACCCTGGGCAGTAACGACCTGGAGCGCTCGAGGGGCTTCTACCAAGGTCTTCTGTCCGTCCTGGGCGTCCAGCGCCTGTCGGCGGAGGAAACCCCGGGCGAAGACCTCGCCTTCGGCCTGCCGGGGACGCGCCTGCCGATCGTGTTCATACAGAAGCCCTTCGACGGCCGTCCGGCCACCTGGGGTAACGGCGCGCACGTCTCCTTCGACGCCCCGAGCCATGCCGCCGTCCGCGCCTTCCACGAGGCGGCCCTGGCCCTGGGCGGCAGCGACGAGGGCGCGCCCGGCTTGCGGCCCAGGTACCACGCCGCCTACTACGCCGCCTACGTCCGCGATCCCGACGGGAACAAACTGCAGGCCTATTGCCGCAAGTCCGAATAGCTGCGCCGTCAGGTCTCACGTTTTCAACGGCTTGGCCGACCGGCCCCCAACTGTCCCGTCGAACCGGCCGCTAAGCCGCAGGAATTTTGAGGACATTTCGGGGCCGGCCTCAGGAGCGCCGCACGGGTGCGGGAAACCTGGCTTCGAGGGCGTTTCCTCGCCTCTTTAGGGCTTGCGCCATCGCGCTTCGAGCCCCACGTTCGCCGAGGAAGCTCATGGTCCGGAAGGGACCCGGAATGGATGCCTCGAAGCGGCCCCGGTTCGCCATTTTCTTTGCGCCCTCGAAGCTGGATCCGCTTTGGGCCCTTGGGGCGGCATGGCTCGGTCGCGACGCCCGGAGTGGCTATGCGGTCGCCCGACCGGACCTGCCCGGGGGCTCAGCGGAACGTCTGGCGGCGGTCACCGAAGCTCCCGCATTCTATGGCTTTCACGCCACTCTGAAAGCGCCCTTCTTTCTTAAGAAGGGCCTGTCTCTGGGCGCTTTGGAGGAACGCTGCGGCCGGATTGCCGCCGAGATGGAGGCGGTGCCGGCCGTTGTGCTGGAGGTGTCCGAGCTAGACCGCTTCCTGGCTCTGAGGCCACCGACCCGCTCGGTGGCACTGCACAGCCTGGCGGCCACCTGCGTCGAATCCTTCGACGACCTGCGCGAGCCGCTGAACCCCGAGGTACGCCAGCGCTATATGGAACCGGGGCTGACCGAGGTGCAGGCGGCGCTCCTGGACCGCTGGGGCTATCCTTACGTCATGGAAGAGTTCCGCTTCCACATCACGCTCACGTCGCGGCTCTCCGAGCCCGAGCGCGCCGAAGTCGGGTCCTGGGCCCGCGATCACTTCGGTCCCGCCCTGGTGTCGGCGGTGACGGTGGACGGCATTTCGCTTTTCGCGCAGCCGGACGGGGGCGCCCCGTTTCGGGAGATCGGCCGCTACCCCCTGGGCGCCCGCTAAGTCGCTCGAGGATCCGGACTCACGCTCTTCATCGGGCCCTTGTCGGGGGCCCTTTGCCATGGCGGGGGGCTTTCATAAGCCGCCGCGTCTGCTGGCATCAAGGCGGCGCCTTGCCTAAGCTGGCCCTCGGCGGCGGTAGCATCGAGACGAGGAGGCAGGCAATGGACCCGGTGGAACACCTGATGCAGGTCTTTGCCACGGAGGGGTCGCAGCGCTACGGCGGCGAAGAGGTCTCGCAGCTGGAGCACGCGCTGCAATGCGCCGTCTGGGCCCAGGCCGCGGATGCCGAGGCCGGGCTGGTGGCGGCCGCGTTGCTCCACGATGTCGGTCACCTGATCGGCCGAGAACCGGAGGAAGACGGGGCCGAGGCCGTGGACGGCCGGCATGAGGAACGCGGCGCCGACCTGCTCGCCGCGTGGTTTCCGCGCGAGGTGACGGAGCCGGTGCGCCTTCACGTGGCGGCCAAGCGCTTTCTCTGCTCGAGCGATCCGGCCTACTTTGACCGCCTTTCGGAGGAGTCTAGGCGTAGCCTGGAACTGCAAGGCGGCGCCTTCAACGAGCGCGAGGCGGCGTCTTTCATCGCCCGGCCATTCGCCGACTCGGCCGTCAGATTGCGCCGTTGGGACGAGGCGGCCAAGGTGCCAGGCGCCGCGACGCCCGCCCTGGACAGCTTTCGGCCGCTGCTTGCCTCTCTGATCAGCCAGGGCGGCGACGCCTGACCTCGTCGCGGCGTGCAAAAGGCGGAGCGCGCGGACGAGGCAAGGCCGGGATTCGCCCTCTCGTCTATATCACCTAAAAGATACTTCTTCGGAGTCTGTGAAGGAATCTCCATAACCTGCTGCTTGACAATGATATTCCCTATGAGGATCATGAACCAAGCAACCTAGGGTAGCGGTTCCTGGTTGTTTGGCTGGCTGGCAGGGGCGAAGACGGTGCGGCCCGTCTTCGCGATACGGGGTGCGAACGCCTAGACTGCTCATCATCGACGACATGCCGGTGTTCTCCGCCTATGTCCGTGACGTCGCGGTGGGGCTGGACTTCGATGTCCGGGTCGCCCGAAACGCGGAGGACTTCCGGGCGCTGCATCGGGAGTTTCTTCCCGATGTCGTCAGCCTGGATATGGTCATGCCCGACGGCGACGGCCTGCAGCTGCTCAACTGGCTCTGCGGCCAGGAGTCACGGGCCTGCGTACTGATCCTGAGCGGCTACGGGTCGAGCTTCATCGATGCGGCCAAGCGCTTGGCCGAGGCCAAGGGCCATCGCCGGGTCGAGGCCCTGCGCAAGCCGATCGACGTGGTCGCGCTGCAGTCGGCCTTGATGTCCCTGGCCGCCTAGTCGCAGGTCCCGCTCCGGGTCCCGGGCCCCTCGCGGCGTGAATTCCTCTCCACTCCGGCACTCTCGGTTTTTCGCCGGCCCTCAAAAAGGTAGAATATCGCCGCGAATCGCGAGCCAGGCGGCTGGGGAAGGGGGGCTTCCCGTCAGCCCGCGGCCGGGATGGACGTGTGGTCCCTCCGGTCTCGACCGACCATCGGACAGCTTCGCGAGACGGCGCCCCAGACCCTTGGGCGGCCGGAGTCTGGGACCGAGGAGCGACGAAGCGCGCCCTGGGACCGGAAAAGGCCGGAGTGAAGGATGGATGACGCTTTGACTTGGGGAGATCTGATCGCCGCCCTTCAGGAAGTTGCCTCGGGCGACCGCAAGCTCGATGCCCTGGTCGCCTATCACTGCGGCGCGGTGGGGCGGGATACGCATCAGATGGTGCGCCTCCTGATCGACGAGGGATCTTCCTGGGATCTGGTCTTCGAGCTGATGGAAGGCGAAATTCCAGCTTTCACCACTTCGCTGGACGCTGCGGTCCCGGGTGAGAACATCGTCTGTGCGATTTTCTCGACCAAGTACCAGCGCTGGGCCGCGGTGCATCGTGGCGAAGACGGCGCAGAGATCCTCGCCTGGGCAGCCAACGAGGTTCTGGCGCGTCGGGTCGCGGGCCTGCGGGCCACCCGCGAGCAGGCCGAGGCCGCGAAGCAGCGGCCGGAGCTTCCGGGACCCGAAGCCCGCCCACAGCCGACGGCGCCGAGACGGTCCGATTTCCACCTGCCGGAGCTGGGCGCGGCCGACGAGGAGGAGTGGAAGATCCTCTTCTGAGCAGGTTGGTGGGGGATCTCGACCGGGGGGCAAGCGGGAATCGTGGACGGATCGCCTCTGATACCGGACGAAGAGGGCCGGCGGCCCTACGCCCTGGTCCTGGGCAACGAGAAGGGCGGCTCAGGCAAGTCGACCACGGCGATGCATGTCGTCGTGGCCCTTTTGCGCCTGGGCTACCAGGTCGGCAGCATCGACCTCGACGCCCGGCAGGGCAGCCTCTCGCGCTATCTCGAGCACCGTCAGCGCCAGGCCGAGCAGACCGGGCTGGACCTGCCGCTGCCGAACCATCATCGGGTCTTCGGCAGCGAAGAGGCCAGCCGCCGCAAGGCCGAGGCCCAGGAGCGCGATAGCCTGCGGACCGCCTTCGCGACTCTCTCAGGCTGCGATTTCATGGTCATCGACACGCCTGGCAGCGACAGCTATCTGTCGCGGCTCGGTCACCTCAATGCCGATACGCTGATCACGCCGATCAATGATTCCTTTCTCGATCTCGATGTGATCGCCGAGATCGACCGTGAGCGACGGGAAGTGCTGGGCCCCAGCGTCTACAGCCAGATGGTCTGGCAGCAGAACAACCAGCGAGTCGTGAACGGCCGCAGGCCGATCGACTGGGTGGTCATGCGCAACCGATTGAGCCATATCGAGCCGCGCAACAAGCGCGATATCGGGATCCTGCTGGAGAAGCTCGGCCAGCGCATCGGCTTCCGCCTGGCGCCCGGCTTCGGCGAAAGGGTGATCTATCGCGAGCTCTTCTTGAAGGGCATGACCGTGCTCGACCTGCCGGCGGGCGAGGGCGCGGAGATGGTCAACAGCCACCTGGCCGCGCGGCGCGAAGTCGGCGACCTGCTGCGCAGCATCGGCCTGCTTCAGGATCAAGAGGCCTGAGACCGCGGGCCCGGCGCGGGCGAAGCCTCGTCAGGACTGGTGCCGGCTGATGCGGGTGCGCGGCGGCGCGCCCTCGTCGGCGTCCCTGAGCTTGACGACCAGGCACTCCTGCCTCTGCCGGCGGAACGCGGCGCAGAAGCGGCGGGCCGCCACCAGGGTCTCGAAGCTGCCGGTGCGGACCCGGAACACAGCCCCGCGGCCTTCCAGGTCGGCTTCCTGGACCGTCAAGTCCCTCTTTGCCAACAGTTCGGGATGGGCCTTGCGCAGCTTCCGCCATTCGGAGGCGGCGCCCTCGGCGCTGTCTGCCGAGGCGAGCTGGACCACGTAGGGCGGCATGTCTTCGCCCGGGGAGACGGCAGTACCGGCCGCCGGCTTTTGCGGCGGCAAGGGGATTGCAACGGGGGCCTGTGCGGACTTGGAGCCGGCCTCCGGCTTCCGCAGCCGGCCTTCCTGGTCGCGCGGCGGCCGGTCACCGGCACCACCTCCCGGATCGCCTGCCGCTGGCGCCTCGCTTTCGGAGCCCGCCGGGCCCGGCAGGGTCACCGTTCCCTCCACGGTCTTCACGACCAGACCGAACTCGTGCGGCCCCCCGCCCAGGGGCTCTTCCGGCAGCAGCACCCATTGGCCGAAGGCGTCGGCCCGGGCGACGCCGATCGGAGCTCCGTTGTGCAGGACGATCAGCTCGGCTCCGGGCGCCGCCAAGCCGGCGATGACGGCCGAACCGTCTTCCTCGACCCGCACCACGTCGACTCGAGGCGCGGGAACCCCGGGTCCGGTCCCGGACGGCGGCTGATCCTCCGTCATGACCGCCTCCTTGCCCTCCGCACCCCCGAGGACGCGCCGCGATTCAGCGGGCGCCTGGTCGCTGCCCTCTACCGGAGCCGTGGGTTCGCCGGCCGCCTTGGCGCGATCGTCGCTGCCGGAGACAACGGGCTCTGCCAGGTCCGGCGAGGAGCCGGGCATCGCTGCGTACCAGCCGGCGAGAATACCTCCGGCCAGGAGCAGGAGGGCGGCCGAGACCCTGGCACGGGGCGTCCAGCTGGCCGGCCGCCAGAGCGTCGCGACCTGCCCCGTCCTCTCCTTGACTTGAGCCTGGGCCGGCAAGGTAATCGGCTCCCAGTCCTGGGACGATTCGCTGTCCGGCGTCTCGATCTCCGGCGTCTCCGCGGGCGCGGCTGGATCGGCGGCCGCCTCCGCGGTCTCCGCCGTCTCGGCGGGCGCAGCCGCCTGGCCTTGGGCGCAACGGAGGATCTCGTCGAAACTTTCGGAGACCTCGTCAAGCAGGCGGAACTTCAGGATGCTGGCCGCCGGGGCCGCCTCCGTTTTCGCGCCGGTCTTGGCTTTGGACTTGGTCCGCTTTTTGCCGTCGCCGGGCTCCTCGGCGGCTGCGGCGCTTTCCTCGACCTCGCCGTTGCGGCCCTCGGCCAAGGGGCCAAGGCTCGGGCCCGGCGCTTCGCCCCGGATCGCATCGGCCTTCGCGTCGTCGGGGCCGGGCGCAGCCTCGGTTTCCGTGGCTTCGAGGGCGACCACCTCGGCCTTGTCCTTGCGCCTGTCACCGGCCGGGGCGGCGCGGCCCTTGCGGGCGAAGAGGTCGTCCGGGAAGAGCTCGAGATTCTGTGAGGTCATCGCTTGGCCGTTCCCGGGCTATTCGGCGGCGAAGATCGCCGTGGATTGACTGCGTCTCGGCAGGGGCGGGAGTTCGAGCTTCGGCGCTTCGCCCTCGAGGCGGTCCGCCAGGTAGCCCCACAGCTCTGCGATCTCGCCTGCGGCCCGCTGGGCGCCGGGCAGTTCCATCACGGTCCGGCCGTCGACCATGCTGGCCGCAAAGTCGACCCGCTGGTGAACGATCGAGGGCGCGAGCGGGCCGTGCTGCGACAGCACCTGGATCGCCTCGTTGGTGATCTTGGCCCGCGGCGCGGCACCGTTGATGACAAAGATCAACGGCTTGCCAAGGTGCTCGACGAGCTGGACCGTGGCCCCGATCGAACGCAGATCGTGCGGGCTGGGCCGGCTTGGGATCAGCACCAGGTCGGCGCAGCGGATGACTTCTCCGACCGCGGTGTCGAGCGACGGCGGCGTGTCGATGAACAGCAGCTTGATCTGACGCTCGCGCAAGCGTCCGACCGCGTCCGACAGCTCATCCAGGCTGGTCTGGACGTAGTAGGGCGTCTCGCGTGTCCTCAGGTTCCACCACTTGGCCAGGCTGCCCTGCGGATCGACGTCGATCAGGACGACCGGCCCGGCGCCAGCGAGCTCGGCCTGCACGGCCAAATGCCCCGCAAGCGTGGTCTTGCCAGAGCCGCCCTTTCGGGAGGCAATCGCCACGACCTTCATCGCCAAGTTCTCCCACTCCCCAGGCCGCCCTTTCGGTCCGGGCAGTTCAATAGTCGCGCCCGCAGCCTGAAACACAAATACCAGATATACGTCCCCGCGAAACGCACCCTACTATATCGAGTGGGAGAGCGGAAGACCGTCAGGGTTAATTTTTCGGAGAACAAAAGTCTCCAGCAAGAAAGAGAACCTATTTCAAAGTATTGCAGTGTTTCTTCGCAGTGACTTGGCAGGAAAACCGACGCTCTCTAACTTGCAACAGAAGGCCGTGCCTCGAAGTGGGTCGCGATGTGTGGTTTGCCGAGCGATCCGGGGCCCAGCCTGGGTTTTCAGGCTTCGCGAATCATCCAGACGCGGTGAGTGACGCCGTCGCCACAGCCGCGCACGAGGCTAGATTTGGTGAGAAGATCAGTCTCTAAAATATTTCTATAGAATATTTTTTGCCTCAGCGGCGCGAGAAATAGTCAATGGGCTCCGCCGCCGGCAAGTTCCGAAGGCGGATCTCAATCACTACCAATCGACCCAGTCGACGGTGCGGAGAAAGGCGTCGTCGCCGCCCGGTTCCTCGATACACTCCTCGGAGCGCGGTGCTGGTTCCAAAGCCTCGTTGCCGGCCGACTCGGCCTCGGATGCGAGTATCTTCTGTGCCCAGGACGCCGTCGCCTTGGACAGCGTCGAGGGCCCTGCGGCCAGGGCGTCAGCCCAGCCGTCGCCGGCGGAGGGCAGCAGAGCGCCCGCTTCGCTGATCACCAGGAGGTCGTTGGCCTCGTCCAGGACCACCGTTCCATTCTGCCGTCCCGCCTCGCGCGCGGCTGGCGCCGTGGCTTTCTCGGGCTCAGGCAAGGCTCGTGTCGTCGGATCGGACTCCGAGCCGCTGCCGCCTTGCCAATCCGTGGAAGCCAAAGGTCTTGGCGATTGGGGCGCCACCGCCATGTCGGTGCCTGCACCCACCGCTGGCGCGATCTTCTGAACCCCCTGCGCCAAGCGAATTCTCCCCCTAGCAAAATCCGGTCCAACAGAGCCTCAGGCCGGCCTTACCGTCTTGGCCTAAGACAGACGTCAAGATCTGAAAAAATCACTGTCTTATTTATTATGACCTTAGTCTGATTAAAGATTTGCTTATTTGAGGATTTATATTTGCTCGCGCAAAGTAAAAGCTTGAAGTCGTCGTGCCGTTTTTGTCAGCAATAGGAGATGTTTTGAGGGTGCAGCCGCCCTGCCGCATCGGGTACGGCATGGTAAGGCGGTCGCATTGGGGGCAAATCGCGGGGAGGGCTGTTTCGGCGGGGCTGCGGAGGAGGGAGGTGGCCCCGAAGCCGGCCTCCGCCCCGCTTACCATTCGATCCGTTCGATCCCCTCGAAGGTCACCTCGGAACCGTCTGCGAGGGTGATGGTGCCGGCGGCGTCCTCCGAGAGGTCGAGGAAGTCGGCGCCGCTGGATTCGACGGTGCCCTGGTCGATGACGTAGGTCCAGCCGGCCGTGGGCGTGCCGCCCGAGGCGTTCTCGAGCTGGATCACGTCGGTCCAGCCGCCCTGGCCGCCCGAGACAAGGTCGTTGCCGTTGCCCTCTGCGAAGATGAAGAGATCGCTGCCGCCTTCGCCGTAGAGCCGATCGTTGCTGGCGCCGCCGTCCAGGGTATCGTTGCCCTCGCCACCGAAGATCGAATCGACGCCGCTGCCGCCGTCCAGGCTGTCGTCGCCGGCCCCACCCTGGAGCAGGTCGTTGTCGAGGCCCCCGTTCAGGCTGTCGTCGCCGTCGCCGCCCAGCAGGACGTCGGCTCCGCTGCCGCCATTCAGGATGTCGTCGCTGCTACCGCCGAAGAGGGTGTCGGCGCCGGCGTTGCCCGAGAGCGTGTCGTCGCCGGCGCCGCCGTAGATCGTGTTGTCGCCGGCGTCGCCGCTGAGGATGTCGTTGCTCGAGAGGCCGAGGCTGTCCAGGTTCTCGTCGTTGGCGACGATGTCGATCGTCAGAGTATCCGTGGTGGTGGCGGAATCGCCGTTGGCGGCTTCGGTCGACGTTGCCGTCACGCTGAGGTCAACGTTGCCGGCAAAGCCCTCAGGCGAGGTCATGGTCAGGTCGGCGAGCTCAGCGGGCGTGACTTCTGCGACCCCGTCGATGACCGTCACGGGCGAACCGCCACTCTCCAGCAGAAAGCCTTCTGGGATGCCGGCGATCTCGATCGGATCGAGGCTCTCCGAGCCGTCGGTGTCGGTCAGGACGACCGAGATCAGGCTGGAGAGGTCGATGGGATCGCCGGCGGCCGTGCCGCTGGACTCGGCGAGCTGAATATCGTCGACATAGGCGCCGCGGCCGTAGGGATGAACGGCGCCGACGTCCTCCATGATCAGCTGAATGTCGCCACCGGTGCCGAGGAAGCTCACCGAGTACCCGGTCCAAGTCAACTGGGAGACCGTGTTGCCGTCCCAGTCGACGGCCAGTGTCTTGAGCGTCGTGCCGGTGCTGACGTCGACCACCCGGACCTGGAAGTCCATGTAAGATTCGAATCCGGGCCGCGGCGAGACCTGGAAGGAGAGCTCGTAGGGCGTGTCCATCGTCGTCGAGATGGTGCGCTCGATGCTGCCGGCGTCTGGGAAGCTGCCGGCGCTCTGGTTATTGATCTCGATGAACATGTCGCCGTCGGCGGCGCTGCCGGCCACGTCGTTCTCGTGCCAGAACTCGATCTGATGACCGGCCGAAGGACTCCAGCCGTCGACGGTGCCCGGGTCGAAGCCGCTGCCGCTCGCGCCGATCTCGAAGGTCGACTGGAAGACCGAGTTGTCAGCGACGGCATCGGTAACCGTCAGGGCGGGCGCGTCGGCGACGGCGTCGACCGTGATGCTCATGGTCGCCGGCGCGCTGCTGAAGTGTCCGCCGTCGCTGACCCGGAAGGTGAAGCTCGGATCGGCATCGGAGTCGGCCGCCGGCTGGAAGGTCAGGTTGCCGGCATTGATGTCGGCGGCAGCGATCCGGTCGCCCGCGCCAACGGCCACCCCGTTCAGCAGCAGGCTGCCTTCCGAGGGCAGGGTCGAGACCTCGACCTCGACGATGGCGTCGCCCTCGGCGTCGCTGTAGCCGAAGTCGGAGAGACCGAAGGTCACCGTCGTGTCCTCGTCGGTCGACACGGTGCTGTCGTTGCTGACCGGCGGCTCGTTGAGGTAGGAGACGGTGACGTCGATGGTCTGGACGGCATCGGCCGTGTCGCTGCCGTCGGTGGCGGTCGCGGTCACGGTCAGTTGGAAGCTGCCGCCGAAGTCCTCGGGCGGGAAGAGAGTCAGCCCGGGCAGGTCGGCCGGATCGACCGTCCAGGAGCCGTCGCCATTGTTGGTGCCGGCCGAGAGCGCGGCACCCGTCGGGACTCCGGAGATCACCACGGTGAGGCTCTCGGAGCCGTCGGTGTCGACCAGCGAAGAGGCGATGTCGAGCTCGACGAAGTCGGGATCGATGATGTCGCTGCCGATGACCGTGGTGGTGGTATCCAGGGTCAGGTCGACGTTGTCGAAGCGGATCTCCGTGGTCTCGTCGTTGTAGGTCTTGAGGTTGTTGTAGCCGCCGAGGGTCAGGGTGTACGTGCCCGGCGCTAGGGTGCCGAGGTCGAGGGTGGCGGTCTGCCAGCCGGTGTCGCCGCCGCCGTTCAGCTGGGTGATGTAGTCGTTGCCGCCCTGACCGATCAGGGTGCCGTCGAGGCTGGCGAGGACCTGGCTGAACTCGTTGCTTTCGTAGGGATCGGTCTGGATCATGCGGTAGCTGAAGGTGACCGTGCCGCTCGAGCTTTCGGTGACCGTGAAGCTGGTCGAGAAGCCTCCCGACATGCCGTTGATGTCGGCGTTGTCGATGCCGCCCAGGATCATCGAGAGACCGCCGCCGCTTTGCCCGGCGCCGGCGCTCCAGCCGCCGTCGGCATAGCTCGGCGCGCTGGTGCCGCGGAAGCTGTCGTCGGCATAGGTGAAGCCGCCGGCGTCCGAGCCGAAGCCCTCGTTGACCGGGTTCTCCTGAACCGGGGCGGTGGCCGAGAAGTCGAGGGTGAAGCTGCTGGCATCGCCGGCCGGCGGCTCGACGATGAGGTTGGCCAGCTCGCCCGATCCGAGGGTCCAGGTGCCGTCGCCGTTGTCGGTGCCGGCCGAGAGCGTGGCCCCGCTTGGCACGTTGGAGACGGTGACGACCAGCCCCGGGTTGCCGTCGAGGGCCAGGATCGAGGCCGGGATGTTGACCTGGGCCGAGCCGTCCTCGGTGCCCGAGGCGGTGCTGGTGACCGTCAGGTTCGGGGTGTCGGCCACAGGATCGACCGTGACGTCGATGGTCTGCGGGCCCGAGGTCTCGACCGTGGAACCGTCGTCGGAGGACGCGGTCACGGTGAGCTGGAAATCGGCGTCGCTGTGCAGCGGCGGGGTGATGGTCAGACCGCTGGTCTGGCCCGGGGTCAAGGTCCAGGTGCCGTCGCCGTTGTCAGTGCCGGCCGAGAGCATCGCGCCGCTCGGCACACCGGAGATCAGCACGGACTGAGCCGCCCCCGGCTCGAGGTTGCCGAGCGTGATGCTGAGCGGGATCCCGGTGTCCTCGTCGCCCGTGACGTCCGCAGTGACCACCGTGGGCGCTTCGTTGATGTCGCCGATGGAGATGGAGAAGGCCTCGGTGTAGGTGTTGCTGGCGCCGTCGGTGACCCGGACGGTGACGTCGTGGCTGGCGGCGGCCTCGTGGTCGAGCAGGGATCCGTCGGCAACCGTGACCTGACCGGTCGAACTGTCGATGGCGAACCTGCCGCCGGCGTCGTCGGTGAGGGCGTAGCTGGCGCTGTCGCCGACATCCGGGTCTGTGACGGCGACGCTGGCGACCGAAGTGCCGTCGGCGCTGTTCTCTGCGACCGAGCCGCCGGTGAGCGCCAGGTCCGTAGGGGCCTCGTTGACGTCGCCGACGGAGATTGTGAAGGTCTCGGTGTAGGTGTTGCTGGCGCCGTCGGTGACGCGGACGGTGATGTCGTGGGCGGCGGCGGCCTCGTGGTCGAGGAGGGATCCGTCTGCGACGGTGACCTCTCCGGTGGTGCTGTCGATGGCGAACCTGCCGCCGGCGTCGTCGGTGAGGGCGTAGCTGGCGCTGTCGGCGGCGTCCGGGTCTGTGACGGCGACGCTGCCGACGGTTGTACCGTCGGCGCTGTTCTCTGCGACCGAGCCGCCTGTCAGGGCCAGGTCGGTGGGGGCTTCGTTGACGTCGTTGACGGTGATGGTGAAGGTCTCGGTGTAGGTCAGCCCGCCGCTGTCGGTGACCCGGACGGTGATATCATGGGCGGCGGCGGCCTCATGGTCGAGGAGGTTGCCGTCGGCAACCGTGACCTGACCGGTCGAACTGTCGATGGCGAACCTGCCGCCGGCGTCGTCGGTCAGGGCGTAGGTCATGCTGTCGCCGGCGTCGGGATCGACGCCGATGGCGACATCGACGACGGTGCCGTCGGCTGCGTTCTCGTCGACCGAGGTCCCGAAGAGGATGTCCGTGGGCGCTTCGTTTATGTCGCCGACGGAGATGGAGAAGGTCTCGGTGTAGGTGTTGCTGGCGCCGTCGGTGACGCGGACGGTGATGTCGTGGTTGGCGGCGGCCTCGTGGTCGAGGAGGCTGCCGTCTGCGACGGTGATCTCTCCGGTGGTGCTGTCGATGGTGAAGCGTCCGCCGGCGTCGTCGGTGAGGGCGTAGCTGGCGCTGTCGCCGACGTCCGGGTCGGTGACGGCGACGCTGCCGACGGGGGTGCCGTCGGCGCTGTTCTCTGCGACCGAGCTGCCGGTGAGCGCCAGGTCCGTAGGGGCCTCGTTGACGTCGCCGACGGTGACGGTGAAGGTCTCGGTGTAGGTGTTGCTGGCGCCGTCGGTGACGCGGACGGTGATGTCATGGGCGGCGGCGGCCTCGTGGTCGAGGAGGCTGCCGTCTGCGACGGTGATCTCGCCGGTTGTGCTGTCGATGGCGAACCTGCCGCCGGCGTCGTCGGTGAGGGCGTAGCTGGCGCTGTCGCCGACGTCCGGGTCTGTGACGGCGACGCTGCCGACGGTTGTGCCGTCGGCGCTGTTCTCGGCGACCGAGCCGCCGGTGAGCGCCAGGTCCGTAGGGGCTTCGTTGACGTCGCCGACGGAGATGGAGAAGGTCTCGGTATAGGTGTTGCTGGCGCCGTCGGTGACCCGGACGGTGACGTCGTGGCTGGCGGCGGCCTCGTGGTCGAGCAGGGATCCGTCTGCGACGGTGATCTCGCCGGTTGTGCTGTCGATGGCGAACCTGCCGCCGGCGTCGTCGGTGAGGGCATAGCTGGCGCTGTCGCCGACGTCGGGGTCTGTGACGGAGACGCTGCCGACGGGGGTGCCGTCGGCGCTGTTCTCTGCGACGGAGCTGCCGGTGAGCGCCAGGTCGGTCGGGGCCTCGTTGACGTCGCCGACGGTGATGGAGAAGGTCTCGGTGTAAGTCAGCCCGCCGCCGTCGGTGACGCGGACGGTGACGTCGTGGCTGGCGGCGGCCTCGTGGTCGAGGAGGCTGCCGTCTGCGACGGTGATCTCGCCGGTGGCGGCATCGATGGCGAACCTGCCGCCGGCGTCGTCGGTCAGGGCATAGCTGGCGCTGTCGGCGGCATCCGGGTCTGTGACGGCGACGCTGCCGACGGTTGTGCCGTCGGCGCTGTTCTCGGCGACCGAGCCGCCGGTCAGGGCGAGGTCTGTGGGGGCTTCGTTGACGTCGCCGACGGTGACGGTGAAGGTCTCGGTGTAGGTGTTGCTGGCGCCGTCGGTGACCCGGACGGTGATGTCGTGTGAGGCGGCGGCCTCATGATCGAGGAGGGATCCGTCAGCGACGGTGACCTCTCCGGTGGTGCTGTCGATGGCGAACCTGCCGCCGGCGTCGTCGGTCAGGGCATAGCTGGCGCTGTCGCCGACATCCGGGTCTGTGACGGCGACGCTGCCGACGGTTGTGCCGTCGGCGCTGTTCTCTGCGACCGAGCCGCCGGTGAGCGCCAGGTCGGTCGGGGCCTCGTTGACGTCGCCGACGGTGATGGAGAAGGTCTCGGTGTAGGTGTTGCTGGCGCCGTCGGTGACGCGGACGGTGATGTCGTGGCTGGCGGCGGCCTCGTGGTCGAGCAGGGATCCGTCGGCGACGGTGATCTCGCCGGTGGTGCTGTCGATGGCGAAGCGTCCGCCGGCGTCGTCGGTGAGGGCGTAGCTGGCGCTGTCGCCGACATCCGGGTCTGTGACGGCGACGCTGGCGACCGAAGTGCCGTCGGCGCTGTTCTCTGCGACCGAGCCGCCGGTGAGCGCCAGGTC